>CAZEKK010000505.1:0-1514 GCA_964512905.1 uncultured Solirubrobacteraceae bacterium | reverse complement strand
CGCGGCGGCAGCGGAGGTGGAGCGCCTCGCCGCGCTGGCACGCGGCCACGCCGACGGGGCCGCCTGGGCCGCCGATGCCGAGGCGGCCGCAACGCTCGCCCGCGCGGCGGGCACGGTGGCGACCGCCCTCGCCGCAGCCAACCGGGCAGCGGCGAACGCCTGCCGGCCCACCTGATCCGGACGTCCGGCCGACCCTGGGGCCCCGGCGATCAAGGCCGGGGCGGCGCACACCGACGAGGTCGGCGGGAGGCCGTCCGGCGCGCACGCCGGGGGCGAAGGCACACCACGTGGGAGGAAGCGGTGAGGCGGACCAGGCTCAGCATCGGCGCGGGCGCAGCGGCAGCGTGCCTGCTTGCGGGAGGGATCGGCGCGGCCCAGGCCGGGGCGCACGCGATGTCGTTTCCGGTGACCAACATCTCGGTGCCCGAGAGCGCCGGCAGCGTGGCGATCACGGTGAACCGGACCGGCAGCGGGACGACGCCGTGGGTCGACTACACGACCGAGGACGGCACGGCCAGGGCCGGCGCGGACTACACCGCGACCAGCGGCCGCATCACCTTCGGGCCCAGCGAGAACCAGCGGACCTTCACGGTCCCGATCCTCGACGACGCCTTCCTCGAGGGCCCGGAGACCGTCACGCTGCGCCTGACCGCAGCGGGCCCGGCCGGAGACGGCCACCTCGGCACGCCCACGGTGGCGACGCTGACGATCGTCGACGACGACAGCTTCTCGGCCTTCAAGGTGGCCTCGTCGGTCGTGAACGAAACCGCCGGCACGGCGACGATCGAGGTCCTGCGGACCGGGATCCTCACCGCGACCGACAGCGTTCAGTTCGCTACGAGCGCCGGCACGGCGACGCCCGGAGCCGACTACACCGAGACCAGCGGCACGCTCACGTACGCGCCGAACGAGGTGTCGAAGACGTTCACGGTGCCGATCCTCGACGACACCGTCGCCGACGAGGGCCAGGAGTCCGTCAACCTCGCGCTGAGCGCGCCGTCGGCGCCCAACCACCACCTGGGCTCACCGAGCACCGCGGTCCTCTACATCGACGACGACGACGCCGGCGGCCCGACCGACCCGACGCCGACCGCGACCTCGGCCCCGACCGCGACCTCGGCCCCGCCCGCTGCGGAGTCGCGCACGGTGCTGAGCGCGCCTGCGGTCATGGCGGCCTCCACGCAGGCGGCCCTGCGGCGCGGGGGCGTCGCCGTCACCGCGGGCTGCGAGCAGGCCTGCTCGCTGGCCGCGAGCGGACACGTGACCGTCGGCGGGCGCCGGTACGCCCTGCGGGCGGTCCGCCGCCAGGTCGGCGCCGGCGGCCGCGCCGCGCTGCGGCTCGCGCTCCCGCCCGCGGCCCGGGCCGCGGTGCGCCGCGCGCTGCGCGACGGCCGCCGCGCCACCGCCCGGGTCCGGATCGTCGCCCGCAGCGGCGCCGGGCCCGCGCGGACGGTCGCGCGCACGATCGCGCTGACCGGCTGACCGGCGAGGGGCACGGGGGCGGCGCGGCGCCA
>CAZEKK010000504.1:0-1520 GCA_964512905.1 uncultured Solirubrobacteraceae bacterium | reverse complement strand
GCGCAGCGTGACTGGCCCGTGCCCCTGCGCGTGGTCGAGGGCAGCCAGGTGGCGCAGGTGCTGCGCGGGGGGCAGACGCTCACGCTTGACCTGCCGCCCGGCACGACCGTCAGCGCCATCCCCCTCTCGGCGCGGGTGACGGGCATCACCTACCGGGGATTGGTGTACCCGCTGGAGGACGCCGTGCTGGAACTGGGTAGCACGCGCGGGGTGAGCAATGTGGTGGGCGAGGGGCCGGCGAGCATCAGCATCGCCATCGGGTTGCTGCTGGTCGTGCATGACGGGGGTTCGTAGGGCGGAATTGTGCTCGCTGATCCGGAAACCAAGGCTGCCTATGATGCGCTCGAACCCATCTACCAGATCATCCGGCTGCGCATCGAACGCGGGTTGACCCAGGCACAACTCGCCGAGCGGGCCGGTGTCACGCGCTCGATCATTGCCCGGTTGGAGCGCGGGCAGAGCCAGCCCCGGCTCGACTTTCTACGCAAGGTGGCCGCTGCATTGGGCGCAAAGCTCGAAATTCACCTCGTACCGGCTGATCAGGCGTAGCCGCGTGCTCTTTGCCTTATGTTAACTTTCTTGACCATCCCCGCCCGCGCGTGGTATCCTACCCCTCTACCGTGCGCCGGTTCAGCATGGGCCGGCGCAGCAGGATTGACCAAACAAACGGAGTGCCATCGTGAGCATCATTCGCACACGCGTTGCCGACGACACCTGGGTCTTTACCAGCCGCATGTATGTGGAGGTCAACGCCGGGCTGGTCGTCACCACCGAGGGCGGTATCCTCATCGACACGCTGCCCTTCCCCTCCGAAACGCGCGAGATTATCGACTTTGCGCGACGCGTGTGCCCGCAGGGCATCCGCTACGTCATCAACACCATCAGCCACGCCGACCACGTCTACGGCTCCTATCTTTTTCCTGACGCCGAACTGGTGGCGCATGAGACCTGCCTGGCGCTGCTCGAGGAGTTTGGAGCCAAGGCGCTGGCCGAGGCCAAGGAGCACACCCCGGAACTGCGTCCCGTGCGCATCCGCCTGCCCAAGATTGTCTTTAGCGAGGGCATGGTCATCCGCCTGGGCGACAAGACGGTGCACCTGATCCACAGCCCCGGCCCCAGCCCGGATACGACGGCGGTCCACGTGCGCGAGGACAAGGTGCTCTTTGCGTCGGACCTGATGATGCCGGTGCCGATGATCGCCAGCCCCTACGCCGACGCGGAGGCGTTCAAGCGTTCGTTGCTCAACCTGCATGACTACAACCTCGAGTGCATCGTCCAAGGCCACGGCGATATCTTGCTGCGCGGCGAAGTGACTAGCAGCATCGACATCAATGTTGCGTACCTCAACGACATCCAGAAGCTGGTAGACAAGTTGATGGCCGAAGGGGCAACCAAGCACGACCTGTTGCTGCACGACATCGAGCAGTTCAACCGCAGCCGCATTCCGCTGGGCGGGTTGGTGCAGCAGTTCCACAACAACAACCTGTTGTACCTGTGGGAGAAGGCGCGCGCCCAGCGTC
>CAZEKK010000503.1:0-1525 GCA_964512905.1 uncultured Solirubrobacteraceae bacterium | reverse complement strand
AAGAGCGGGGGCTTCAGGCCGGCGGCGATCCGGCCGAATACCCAGGCATCGGCGACGCAGCGACGACATCGCGCGCCTCGACCCTGACCCTCCCCGGAGAGGAGCCGCTGCCCGCGCTGCGCACCGCGGGCGGCCCCGGCCCCGCGGACGCGGCGGCCGCGTTCGAGCGCGCCGCCGCCGCCCTGCACGAGTCCGAACGGCAGTACCGCACGGTCGTCGACGCCCTGCAGGAGGGGATCACCTTCCAGGATTCGTCGGGCGCGATCGTCGCCTGCAACGCCAGCGCCGAGCGCATCCTCGGGCTCACCGCCGACCAGATGGCCGGCCGCACCTCGATCGATCCCCGCTGGCGCTCGGTGCATGCGGACGGATCGCCGTGGCCCGGAGACAGCCATCCGGCGATGGTCACGCTCCGCACCGGCGAGCCGCAGCGCGACCGCGTGATGGGCGTGCACCGGCCCGACGGCTCGCTGGTCTGGATCAACGTCAACAGCGAGCCGGTCGGCCCCGGCGAGGGCCCGGACGGCGGGCCCGCCGGCGCCGTGGCGTCCTTCGCCGACATCACCAGCCGCAAGCAGGCCGAGGACGCGCTGCGCGCCAGCGAGGCCCGCCTCGCGTCGCTCACCGCCGCCCTCCCGACGGGGGTGCTGCATCTCGACACGGTCAACCGCTGCACGTGGATCAACGCCCGCTTCGCCGAGATCACCGGCTACGGGCTCGAGACGCTGGCCGGGCGCGAGCCCTACGGCTGGCTGGCCGGCGTCCACCCCGAGGACCGCGCCCGGGTGAGCGCGGAGTGGCGGCGCTTCGCGAGCGGCGCCGCCGAAGTCGCCTCCGAGCACCGAATCATCACCCGGGACGGTCGGGTGCGCTGGGTGGCGGCGCACACGATCCGGATCCCGGCGGACCGCGGTGCCCCTGCCGAAGCCGTCGGCTCGCTCTCCGACATCACCGAGCGCGTGCAGGCGCGGCTCGCGCTGGCCGAGCGCGAGGCCGAGTACCGCCTGCTCGCCGAGAACTCATCCGACCTCATCGCCCGGCTCTCGACCGACGGAAAGATCCTCTACTGCTCTCCCGCCACCCGGTCCCTTCTGGGATACGGCCCAGAGGACCTGCTGGGAGCGCCGGTCACGCGGTTCGCCCACCCCGACGACCACCCGGTGTTCACGGCGCTGGCCGAGCGCCTGACGCACGGGCGCACGGCGCGCACCGTCACCTTCCGCGCCGTCCGGCGCGACGGCGGGCACTGCTGGTGCGAGGCGGCGCTGCGCGGCGTGCGCAGTCCGGCAGACGGCACCGTGCGCGAGATCATCGCCGTCATCCGCGACGTGACGGCCCGCAAGCGAGCCGAGTCCGAGCTCGCCCATCAGGCGCTTCACGACCCGCTGACCGGGCTGCCGAACCGCATGCTCTTCATCGACCGCCTCGGCCTGGCGCTGTCGCACGCCGACCGGCGCGGGACGGCGGTCGCGGTGCTCTTCCTCGACCTCGACCGCTTCAAGCTGGTCAACGACTCGCTCGGCCA
>CAZEKK010000502.1:0-1527 GCA_964512905.1 uncultured Solirubrobacteraceae bacterium | reverse complement strand
GCTGCTGGCCGGCGCGCTCGCGCCCGCGGCGCGCGCTCAGCTCTCGACGAAGTACTCGCCGCTGCCCTGGCCCGACGAGAACCAGCGGCTCGTGACGGTCTTCTTGCGCGTGAAGAAGTCCACCGCGTCCGGGCCGTGGGCATGCAGGTCGCCCAGGAACGAGTCCTTCCATCCCGAGAACGGGAAAAACGCGACCGGCGCCGCGACGCCGATGTTCACGCCGATCATGCCCGCCTGGATCTCGTGGCGGTAGCGGCGGACCGAGGCGCCGGACTCGGTGAAGATCGACGTGCCGTTGCCGAACCGCGAGCGGTTGACGATGTCGATCGCCTCGTCGAGCGTCTCGGCGCTGATGATCACGAGGACCGGGCCGAACACCTCCTCCTGGGCGATCGCCATGTCCGGCGTGACCCCGTCGAGGATCGTCGGGCCGACGTAGGCGCCGTCGGGCGCGAGGCCCGCGCCGTCCGGCCTGCGGCCGTCGACGACGACGCGCGCGCCGTCGGCGACACCGCGGTCGATCCAGTCGCGGATGCGGTCGCGGGCGGCGCACGAGACGACCGGGCCGACGTCGGTGGCCTCGTCGTGGCCATCTCCGACGGTGAGCGCCTCGGTGGCCTGCACGAGCGGCCCCAGCAGGCGTTCGTGGGCCTGGCCGACCGTCACCACGACCGATCCGGCCATGCACCGCTGCCCGGCCGCCCCGAACGCTGAGCCGATCAGCCCGCCGACGGTCTTGTCGATCACGGCGTCAGGCATGACGACCATGTGGTTCTTGGCGCCGCCGAGCGCCTGCACGCGCTTGCCGGCCTTGGCCGACTCCTCGTAGACGATCTTCGCCACCGGCGCCGACCCCACGAACGAGACCGCGTCGATGCCCGGGTGGGCGAGGATGCCCTCGACGATCTCGCGGCCGCCGTTGACGAGGTTCACCACGCCGTCGGGCAGGCCGAGGCCGTCGAGGACCTCGAAGGCGATCTGCTGGGTCAGCGGCACCTGTTCGGAGGGCTTGAGGATGAAGGCGTTGCCGCAGGCGATCGCGAACGGCAGGAACCAGAACGGCACCATCGCGGGGAAGTTGAACGGGACGATCGCCGCGCAGACGCCGACCGGCTGGCGCACGGTCTCGGCGTCAATGTTGCGCGACACGTCCTCGAGGATGCGGCCCTGCATGGTGGTCGGGACGGCGCAGGCGGCCTCGACCATCTCGATCATGCGCGCGACCTCCGCGCGGGCGTCGCCGATCGTCTTGCCCATCTCGGTCGTGACCGACTGGGCGAGATCCTCCTTGCGGGCCGTGAGCTGCTCGCGCAGGGCGAAGAGCCGCCGGGCCCGCTCGATCGTGCTGACCGCGCGCCACTCCGGGAGCGCTGCGCGGGCGGCGGCCACGGCGGCGTCGAGGTCGGCCGCGGCCGAGAGCGGCACGCGGGCCAGCGCCTCGCCCGTGGCGGGGTTGGTGACGTCGAGCTGCTCGCCCGACGTCGCGGGCGTCCACTGGCCGCCGATGTAGTTGTCGAGCAGGCGGGT
>CAZEKK010000501.1:0-1527 GCA_964512905.1 uncultured Solirubrobacteraceae bacterium | reverse complement strand
CGGTCGTCGTGCCCTCCATGCTCGCGCCGTTGTCGCCCCAGATGTAGAAGATCAGCGTGTTGTCGAGGTCGCCCATCTCCTCGACCGCGTCCAGCAGCCGCCCGACGTTCCAGTCGGCGTTCTCCTGGTAGCCGCAGTAGACCTCCATCTGGCGCGCGTACAGCGCCTTGGCCGTGTCGTCGAGCGAGTCCCACGCCGGCAGCGGGTCGGGGCGCGGCGTCAGCTCGGTGTCCTCGGGAACGATGCCGAGCCGCTTCTGGCGCTCGAGGATCTGCTCGCGCAGCGCGTCCCAGCCGTCGTCGAACTGGCCCTTGTACCTGTCGGCCCATTCGGTGGCGACGTGGTGCGGGGCGTGCGCGCAGCCCGTCGAGTAGAACATGAACCACGGCTTCTCGGCGTCCTGCGCGCGCACGCGGTGCAGCCACTCGATCGACGTGTCGGTGAGGTCATCGGGGAAGTAGTACTCCTCGCCGTCCTTGCCCTCGGGCACGCCCACGACCGAGTCGTCCATCGTGATGATCGGGTCGTACTGGCCGGCTGCTCCCGACAGGAAGCCCCACCAGTGGTCGAAGCCCCACGACTTCGGCCAGTGGTCGAACGGCCCCGCCGCGCCCTGGACGTTGTTCGGCGTCAGATGCCACTTGCCGAAGCCGCCGGTCACGTAGCCGTTCTCGGAGAGGATGCGCGGCAGCCCGGCGCAGCTCTTGGGCTTCGCGGCGGTGTACCCCGGGAACGGCCCCGGGTACTCGGCGATGGAGCCGAACCCGACGCGGTGCTGGTTGCGCCCGGTGAGGAGCGCCGCCCGGGTCGGCGAGCAGACCGCGGTGACGTGGAAGCGGTTGTACGTGGCGCCCATCTCCTGCACCCGTGTGTAGTTCGGCGTGCGCACCGGCCCGCCGAACGTGTCCGGCGCGCCGAAGCCGGCGTCGTCGATCAGCACGAGCAGAACGTTGGGCGCGCCCGCCGGCGCCTTCGGGCCGGGGATCATCGACCAGTCGGGCACCGAGTCCTTCAGGGTGCGGCCCGCAGTGCCGCCGAAGGCCCGGTCGGGAATCGGGAGCTTCGAACGGTCGGGGCTGAACTTGTGCATCGCCTCGGCCAGCGACCCTTTGAGCGCCTGGATGAGGCCGCTCTCCTCCGTTTGCAGGACGGACTTGGCCGGCGTTCCGGGCAGCGCCTGCTCGACCGTCAGCCGCTGCTCGGCCGGGTAGACGGCGATGACCCCCGCCGTGCCCGGGGGCAGCTGCTCGCCGAGCTTCTCGCTGAGCCCGCTCTTGAGCCGGTGGTCGGCGAAGCGGCCGATCACGCCGCCCGCCGCGGCGCCGACCGCGACGGCCGCCAGCAGCTCCGGCTGGAACAGCCCCACGACCAGCCCGGCACCGCCGCCCCAGCCCAGCCCCGTGCGACCGAGGTGATCGCCGGTATCCACGACCGCGACGTGGCCGTCGGCGTCGTGCGACACGAGGATCACGCCCTCGACCTGCACCTGCTTGTCGCGCACGAGACCGGCCAGCGCGTCGTAGTCCT
>CAZEKK010000500.1:0-1529 GCA_964512905.1 uncultured Solirubrobacteraceae bacterium | reverse complement strand
GATCCACTCGCGGTCGCGATCGAAGAACGCGACGTGGTCGAAGGCGTCGGGGCGAAACGATCCGCCCAGCTCGCGGTTGATCACGCGCAGGACGTTGCGGTTGAACTCGGCGGTGACGCCTGCGGCGTCGTCGTAGGCGGCCTCGAGCACCGCGGGATCCTTGACGAGATCGACGCCGAGCAGGAGGGCATCGGCCGGGCCCAGCAGCCGCGCGACCGCGGCGAGGAACCGCCGCCGGCTTCCCGGCGTGAAGTTCCCCAGCGTCCCGCCGAGGAACGCCACGAGGCGCGGGTCGCCGTTGGCAGGCGCCGGGATCTCGGGGAGATGGCGCTCGAAGTCCCCGACGACGCCGTGCACGCGCAGCCCTGGGTAGGCGGGCACGAGCTCAGCGGCCGCGTGGCGCACGCAGGCCTCGGCCACGTCGAACGGGACGTAGCGCTCGAGGCGGCCGGTCGCGGCGAGGGCGTCGAGCAGGGTGCGGGCCTTCAGCGTGGCGCCGCTGCCCAGCTCGACCAGCTCGCTGGCCTGGGTCGCGGCGGCGATGTCGCCGGCCCGGTCGCGCAGGATGCCCAGCTCCGTGCGGGTCGGGTAGTACTCGGGCAGCGCGCAGATCTGCTCGAAGAGCGCCGACCCGCGGTCGTCGTAGAAGTGCTTGGGCGGCAGCTCCTTGAACGACCGCGTCAGCCCGTCGAGCACGTCCTCCGCCAGCGCCCGTCGGCCCGTATCGGCCTCGAGATGGCGGTCGATCGTGATTCGCTCGGCGGCAGCGGTGCGCGGAGTCACGTGACGTCCTTCGCGATGCGCACGCCCGAGAAGATCTGCCGCCGCTGCGGGAAGTCCCAGTTGCGGAACGTGGGGACGGCGACGCGCGCATCGCTGGCCCAGGAGCCGCCGCGCAGCACGCGGTAGTCCGAGCCGAAGAAGACCTCGGAGTACTCCCGATACGGGAACGCCCGGAACCCCGGGTAGCCCGAGAACGGGCTCGACGTCCACTCCCACACGTCGCCGAGCATCCCGAGCGCGCCGCAGGGCGCGGCGCCGTGCGGACAGGCGCCGGCGGCCCAGGGGCGTCCGGCGTCGCGGCCGAGGTTGGCGTGGGCCGGCGTCCACGGCGCCGTCCCCCATGGGCGGTCGCGCGCCGCCCCCGCGGCCTGGTCCCAGGTCGCCGCCTTCTCCCACTCCGCCTCGGTCGGGAGCCGGGCTCCGATCGAGCGGGCGAAGGCGTCGGCCTCGAACCAGGACACGTGGACGACGGGGGCATCGGGGTCGAGGGGTGCGACGCCGTGCAGGCCCCGGACGCGGCCGTCCGCGGTCCAGCCCGCCGGCCGCGTGATGTCCTGGTCCTCCTTCCAGGCCCAGCCCTCGTCCGACCACCACTCGCGGCGCTCGTAGCCGCCGCCCTCGGTGAAGGTGAGCCAGGTCGCGTTCGTGACCGGCGTGCGGCCGATGCTGAAGCCGGGGATGTCGGCCACGTGGCGGGGCCGCTCGTTGTCGTAGGCGTAGCCCTCTGCCCGGGCGCCCAGCTCGCA
>CAZEKK010000499.1:0-1535 GCA_964512905.1 uncultured Solirubrobacteraceae bacterium | reverse complement strand
CGCGGCGAACCCGCGGACCGCGAACACGTGCGCGTGGCGCTTGACCCACGCCTTGGCTCGCTCGATCGCCTGCGGAGTCCGATCGGGCGCCACCGTGAACGCGATGAACGGCACCTCGAGCAGCCAGAGCATCACCACGTTGAAGCCGATGACGAGCAGCACGGTCTCCGGCGTCGAGACGTCCAGCTTGTGGATCTGGTCGAGGCCGGCCAGGTACGAGGCGCCCGGCAGCGTCAGGAGCGCGCCGACGACGAACGTCGTCCGGGGCGATCCCTTGCTCAGCTCGCGCTGCCAGCGGGGCGGCCCCTTGTCGGGCTTGGCGGCCTTGCGCGCGGCCCGGCGCTCACGCAGGCGCTCGTGGCGTCCGGTGTGGATGACGAAGGCGATCGCCAAGGCGATGGCCCCCAGGCCGATGTCGACCGCCGGGCTGATCGTGCTCTGGGTCGTGTTGGCCGCGCTCGAATCCGTCAGCGAGAACACGATGATCAGCCCGAGCGTGATGCTCGTCAGGTACGCGCCGAGCAGGTAGCCGAGCATCAGCCGCGCCGGCTTCTCGAGCAGCAGCATCACCGTGGTAGCGGCGACCAGCGTCGGGTTCAGCGACGCGGTCAGGGCGAGGAGGATGACCTCGCTCATCGCGCGCGACGGACCCGGCCGCCGGGTTGAACGCCAACCATTCGCGGAACCCTAGCCGGACCGAAGACGTGCTGCGCGCCGTCAAGCTGCGCGCGGCCGGCACCGGCGGGGGCGGCATTGGCAACCGGTCCGATGGCCTGAGCCGCCGCGCCGATCCGATGCATCGGCCACGGACGACCGCCATGGACTCCGTCATCCGTTCGATGCCCCATCTGGACCGATCACGCACGCGCCAGCTCGGCCTTCCTCGGTGTCCCGCGCACCGACATCGAGGATGGCCGGCTCGAGCGCCATCGGGAGCGGCACCGGAACTCATTCAGCCGCGTTCAGCGACTCGATCAGGGCCGGGGCGTCGGTCTCAGCAGCCCGTCGCGTCGCGCAGCGTGCGGCACGCCTGGGCCATGCGCACGGGCGAAAGCGCCGTGATCCGGCGCCGGAAGGCCGTGCGGGGAATGGTGTGGACGTTGTCGAAGTTGACCACGCACTCGGTGGGGACGCCGTCGTCTGCCGGGGTGAGCGGGAGCTCTGAGACGAGCTCACGGCGGGTCCGCGTCAGCGCGGCGACAACCACCGATCCGATGCTGTCGGCGACCGGATCGCGGGTCAGCACGAGCACCGGCCGGTCGCCGCCTGGCGTGGCCGCGAACCACAGCTCACCTCGCTGCATCGTCCCAATCGGCCCAGTCCTCAGCCGGCCCCCAGTCGGCGATCTCCGCCAGCGAGCGCTCCGCCTCAGTCGCCGGCGAGCGCTCCCACATCGCGGCGTCATGCTCGCCGCGCAGCCCGACGAGATGGCGGTGAAGCGCATCGCGCAGGATCTCGGACCGGTCGACGCCGAGGGCCTGCGCCCAACGCGTGACCTCGGCGGCGTCGGCATCCGGGACGCGAAAGCTGAGCAT
>CAZEKK010000498.1:0-1543 GCA_964512905.1 uncultured Solirubrobacteraceae bacterium | reverse complement strand
AGCGCCCGCAGAGCCGCGGCATCGCGATGAACCCGGTCGACCACCCGCACGGCGGTGGCGAGGCCCACAAGACGCCGGGTGGCCACCCGGTGACGCCCTGGGGCAAGCCGACGCTCGGCTACCGGACCCGAAAGAAGGGCAAGCGCTCCGACGCGATGATCGTCCGCGGCCGCCGCCGCGGGAAGAAGAGGAAGTAGGCGATGAGTAGATCTTCCAAGAAGGGCCCGTGGGTCGAGGAACGCTTGATGAAGCGGATCACGACGATGAACGAGGCGAATCAGAAGACCATGGTCAAGACCTGGTCGCGGACGTCCACCGTGTTCCCGGAGATGGTCGGGCACACGATCGCCGTTCACGACGGGCGCAAGCACGTGCCCGTGTTCGTGAGCGAGTCGATGGTCGGGCACAAGCTCGGGGAGTTCGCGCCCACCCGCACCTACCGCGGCCACGTCCAGTCCGGAAAGCGGCGCTGACCCCGGATGGCCGACGAGAAGCCGGACACCACCGAGCCGCAGGGGGAGGGCGTGAAGCCCGCGCCCGACGGCGCGGAGAAGGCCGCGCCCAAGCGCAGGCGCCGCGCGCCCGCGAAGGACAAGGCCGAGGCGAAGGCCGAGCCCAAGACCAGGGCGACGGCCAAGCCGAAGGCGGAGGCCAAGCCGAAGGCGGAAGCCAAGCCCAGGACGAAGGCCAAGCCGAAGGACGAGGCCGGGCCCGAGCCGAAGGGCGAGGCCAAGCCCGAGCCGAAGGCGACGGCCACGCCGGAGCCCGAGGCCGGGGAGAAGCCCGGCACGAAGGACGAGCCCGCGGCGCGCCGGGACGGGTCGCCGGCGCGCACGGCGGTGGTACGCGCCAGGGCGCGCTACGTGCGCTCCTCGGCCCGCAAGGCGCGGCTGGTCTGCGACCACCTGCGCGGTCGCAGCGTCGAGGAGGCGCGGGCGATACTCGCGCACACCGACCGCGCGGTCGCCCGCGACTGGAGCAAGCTGCTCGAGTCCGCGGTCGCCAACGCGGAGCACAACCACGAGCTCGACGGCGACGAGTTGCGGGTGCTCGCCGTGCACGCGGACGAGGGCCCCACCCTCAAGCGCTTCCGGCCACGCGCCATGGGCCGCGCCACCCGCATCCGGAAGCGGACCACCCACCTCACGATCGCGCTCGCGCCGAAGGAGTAGCGGCAGCCATGGGTCAGAAGGTCAATCCCGAGGGCCTCCGGGTCGGCTACATCCAGGACTGGAAGTCGACCTGGTTCAGCGAGCGCGAGTTCGCGGACTACCTCGACGAGGACGTCCGGATCCGCCGCCACATCATCGGCAAGCTCGCGCACGCCGGCCTGTCGGTCATCACGATCTCCAAGAACGCGAACGAGGTGACGGTGAACATCAACACCGCGCGCCCCGGCATCGTGATCGGCAAGTCCGGGTCGGAGGTCGACGCCCTGCGCCGCGACCTGCATCGCCTGACCGGGAAGCAGGTCAAGGTCAACATCCTCGAGATCAAGCGGCCCGAGCTCGATGCGACCCTGGTCGCGCAGTCGATCGCCGAG
>CAZEKK010000497.1:0-1544 GCA_964512905.1 uncultured Solirubrobacteraceae bacterium | reverse complement strand
GCGCTCGCCCCCGCGACCGGCTCCGGGCAGGCGAGCGCCACGACCGCCGCGTCCGCGGGGGGCACGTCGGCGACGAGCAGGAGCGGCACGCCCGGGACGAGCTGGGGCGGCACGCCGGGGGCGAGCGGGACGACCGCTCCGCGGCCGCGCGAACTCGGCGGCCTGACCAGCGGCGGCCTCGCGCTCGCGGCCGCCTAGTGTCGTGAGTCGGAAGTTCGTGAGCGGTTTCTCGAGTGGATCGCCGTTCGTGAGGTCGGGCGACGATGCAGCCTGTGCCGGTGGCACAGGCAAGTCGGCGGCTGGCCTCACGGGCGGCGAGGCGCCGAGAAACCGCCATCGAACTAACGATTCAGGACACTAGCGCGACGGGTCGCGCGTCCGGCGCAGCCCGACCTCGTAGAACTCGACGCCCGTCCGGACGCCGCCGGCCTGGGACATGGAAACGTGGCCCAGGGCCTTGTCGCCGCGCCGGAGGTCCTCCTCGGTCTCGAACATGGTGATCGCCAGCGCGCGACCGTTCTCGCCGTCGACGAGCACCATCACCTCGCGGATGCCCTCGAGCCCTTCGGGCGGGGTCTCGAACTGCTCCGCGATCCGGCCCTGCCACTCGGCGAGCGCCTTCTCGATGCCGACCGGATCGGCTCCATGGAACATCGCGACGCGGGCAAACATCGGCGGGCCTCCAGCCTCGAGGGGACAGTGGCATCCGACCCTACCTGAGCCAGTGCCGACGCTCGGCTGGCCGGCGTTGCGGCAGCGCCGCCGTCAGTCCGCGGTGCGGGCCTGCTCGGGATCGCCGTCCGCGCCCTCCGCGTCCGGCGGGTCCGGCGCGTCCGGTCGCGGGAACTCGCCGGGCCGGACCAGCAGCTGCGGCCCGCGGGTGTGGGCGAAGTAGTCCCAGGTCCAGCCGATCAGCGCCTCCACGCGCGTGCGCCTCCCGCTCATCAGCATCGCGTGCACCCCGAGCCACGCCACGAACGCCGGGAGGCCGTCGATCTCGCGGCGGCTGCGGCCGACCTCGGCGACGGCGGCGCCCCGGCCGATCATCGCCATGATGCCCTTGTCGCGGTAGCGGAACGGCCGCGTCGGGCGCCCCGCGCGCTCGGCGAGGATGTTGTCGGCGGCGCAGGCGCCGCTCTGGAGCGCGACCGACCCGAGCTGCGGCAGGATCGTGCCGGAACGGTCGGCGATGTTCGCCATGTCACCGACCACGTAGACGCCGGGCATCCCCGCCGCGCGCAGGTCGGCGCCGACGTCGACGCGGCCGCCGCGGCCCGTGGGGAAGCCGCCCCCGGACCCGAGCGGCGACGCCGTGTTGCCGCCGGCCCAGACCACGCAGCGGCTGGGGATCCGCGCGCCGTCCTCGAGCCGGACGTGGTCGCTCGCCACCTCCTGGACGCCGGCGCCGAGATGCAGCCGCACGCCCTTGTCGGCCAGGACCCGCTGCGCGTAGGCCTGGGCGTGCCCGGAGAAGGCGCCGAGGACCGCGGCGTCGCGATCCACGAGGTGGACCTCGGCGCGGTCCACTGGGAGGTCCTGGTACT
>CAZEKK010000496.1:0-1549 GCA_964512905.1 uncultured Solirubrobacteraceae bacterium | reverse complement strand
CCGGGGCCGCAGCCGAACGGGTTGCAGGCGGTGCCGGAGGGGCTGTGGGTGATCGACCAGGACAACCTCGACGTCTATCTGCTGGATTGGCAGGATGGGAGCATCCTCAAGCAGTTCCCGACCCACACCCACCACTCCAGCGGGATCACCTGGGACGGCGAGGCGATCTGGGTCGCCTCGACCTTCGACCCGATCGAACTCTTCCGCTACGCCCTGGATGGCACCGAGTTGAAGCGCCTACCGACGCCGGGCAAGAGCGAGAAGAGCGGGGCGCACGGCCTGGAGTGGATCGACGGCAAACTCTGGGTGACGGTCCCCCCCGCCGCGACGACCTACCAACTCGATCCCGAGACGGGCGCGATCCTGAAGCAGTTCCCGGCCCCCGGCAACCGCCCGCACGGCCTCGCCTGGGACGGCGAGACCCTCTGGGTCGCCGAGACCAACCACCGCACGATCACCGGCTACGACCTCGACGGCAAGATCAAGCGGGTGCTGCACGTCGAGGAGGGCCAGCCGGCCGAAGGCCCCAACCCGCACGGCATGACCTACCATCATGGCGAGCTCTGGTACTGCGACGCCGACACCCGGCTGGTCGCGTCGATTGCGCTGTGAGAACGGAGGGGAAAGGGGAAAGGACACACGTCCCTCTTTCCCCTTTCCCCTTGTCCCTTTCCCCTCCCCGATCAGTACGCCGGTTCCGGGTCCTCCAGAATCGCGGCGGACGGGAAGTTGGCGGGATCGACGCCGGCGGGCGGCAGCATCACTTCGAGGACGATGCCGTTGGGATCGGCGAAGAAGTAGGCGCGGATGCCGAATCCCAGGGGCTGGACCGGGGTGAGCCCGGCCACGCCCGCCTCGCCCAGGCGGCGATGCCACTCGTTGAACGACTCCTCGCTCGGCGCGAAGAAGGCGATGTGGTCGAGCGCGCGCCCGGTCGAGGGGAGGGTGGCCTCCTTGTAGGCCGGTAGCTCGGCCTCCGGGAACTCGAAGAAGGCGAAGACGGTGGTCGGCGAGACCCGGATGAAGTAGTGGCGCTCGTTGCCGGGGCGCGGCAGCCGGTGCGACATCACGACCTCGGCCCCGAGCAGGTCGCGGTAGAAGGCGACCGTCCGCTTCATGTCGTTGGTGACGAGGGCGACGTGGTGGAGGGGGCCGAACGGTCCTTGCAGCGCCATCGATGGCTCCTTTCGCATCGGCATGGTGGTAGCACGGCGCCGGCATTGTACCAGCCCCGGCGCTGGCACGGTCAGCACTCGGAGTGTATAGTCTGTCCAGCGACCGGTTTTCGGCGCATGACCGCGGTCCCCCTCCCCTGGCGAACGGCCGACCAGCCACCAACGAAAGGAAGCGCCCATGAGCGAGCGGCGCAAGGTTGCGAAGCGAGCGCAACCACGAGCATCCGGCACCCTCCCCAGCGCCGATCTCGCGGTCGGGACGGTGCGCGAGGTCGAGGTCGCCTATATCGATGAGCCCGCGCCGGTGCCGAAAGAGCAGGAGATCCATCCGCGCCGGGCGATCCCGGGCCTGCCGGTCGAGCCCGAATCCCCGC
>CAZEKK010000495.1:0-1549 GCA_964512905.1 uncultured Solirubrobacteraceae bacterium | reverse complement strand
GAAGCGGGATACGGGAATCGAACCCGTCTCTCGAGCTTGGGAAGCTCGCGTTCTACCGATGAACTAATCCCGCGCGAGGGGCAATGCTAGCGCCGCGGCGAGCCCCTCGGCGGCCGTGCCGTTGCGCGGGCCCTCGGCCATCCAGGCCACGGCGCCGGACCGGTCGCACAGCACGATCGCGATGTCGTCGGTCCCGGCGAGGCCCAGCGCGCGGGTGATCCGCCCGACGTCGGTGTAGGCGGTCAGCGTCCGGGCGCGCGCCGCGGGGTCGGGGATCCCGGCGACCATCCCGCCGTCGATCAACCGCCGGGCCGGCGCCCAGCGGCGCGAGATCGTCGGGATCTCATAGGCGCGGACGTCCGGGTGCTCGTGCTCGGCGGCCACGAGATCGGGCAGCCAGGTGTCGACGTCGGCCTGCTGGTGGCGGTGGAAGGCGATCGCGAGCAGGTTGCGCTCGCCGGCGAGGTCCTCGGGGAGGTCGTAGGCGCGCCCGTCGAGCCCGCGGGCACGGATCGGCGGGACGACGGGCGGAGCGGCCGGCATGCGGCGAGGTCTACCACGACGGGACGCGCGGCGGGTGCGGGCTCGGGACGCCTGACCCCGGGGCCGGCGGGCCCGATCCGAGGGTCCGGATCGCTCAGGCATAGGGAAACGCCCGATGCGGCAGGGGGCGGAGCGGGCCTACCGTCGGCTCCGACTTCCAAGGCCCTCTCCGGCCGCACCCGACCGAAGGACACCGCACATGCCCGCCTCCACCGCCACACCCGATCTCGCCGCCATCAAGGCCAAGCAGCAGGCCGCCTGGTCCAGCGGCGACTACGGCGCCGTGGCCGCCCGCATCCCGATCATCTCCGAGCGGCTCGCTGACGCCGCCGACCTGCGGGCCGGCTCGCTGGTGCTCGACGTCGCCGGCGGCGACGGGAACACCGCGCTGGCCGCCGCGCGCTGCGGCGCCCACGTCACGAGCCTGGACTACGTGCCGGCGCTGCTGGCGCGCGGCGCCGAGCGCGCCCGCGCCGAGCGGCTGGTCGTCGAGTTCGTCGAGGGCGACGCCGAGAACCTGCCCTTCGCCGACGCCTCGTTCGACGCGGTGGTTTCCGCGGTCGGCGTGATGTTCGCGCCCGACCAGGAGCGCGCCGCATCCGAGCTGCTGCGCGTCTGCCGGCCCGGCGGCACCGTGGCGGTCGCCAGCTGGGCGCCGGACGGCTTCATCGGCGAGATGTTCCGCACGACGGCGCGCCACGTGGCTCCGCCCGCCGGGCTGGCCTCGCCGATGCGCTGGGGCGCGGAGGAGAGCGTCCGCGCGCTCCTCGGCGACGGCGTTGCCGGCCTGACCGCCACGCCGCGCACCTACACGTTCCGCTTCCCGTCCGCCGACGCATACGTCGAGTTCTTCCGCTCGAACTACGGCCCGACGCTGAAGGCCTTCGAGGCGCTGGGCGACTCCGCCCGGACCGCCTTGGCCGCCGACCTCGCGGCGCTCGTGCGCCGCCACGACCGCCTCGGCACGGACGGCGGCGCCGTCGCGATCCCGAGCCAGTACCTCGAA
>CAZEKK010000494.1:0-1555 GCA_964512905.1 uncultured Solirubrobacteraceae bacterium | reverse complement strand
CGCGACTACGTGATGGCCGACGGCGACGTGATGACGGTGAAGTTCACGCCGTAGGGGCCGTCGGCGTGCCGCGCCAGGTGTTCCGTTGCGGTTTCGCGCGACGGATGTAACAAATAGTAGGTTAGAAGCGTGACAAACGGTAGTGTGAAGCCGGTGCAGGTGGTAGCTTGCACGACATGGAGAGCTACCGCGAGCGCGTGGTTGACGCCGAACTCGATGAGCTGCTCGGGCCGCTCGCTGCTCTTGCCCTCGAGGGGCCCAAGGGCGTTGGAAAGACGGCCACGGCTCAACGCCGGGCGAACGCCGTGGTCTTCCTCGACGATCCGGGTGAGCAGGAGATCGCGCGTGCCGACCCGGCGCGCGTGCTGGAGGGCGCCGGCCCGCTGCTGATCGACGAGTGGCAGCGGGCTCCTGCGATGTGGGATGCGGTTCGCCGCGCCGTCGACCGCGGGCATCCGCCGGGGCCCTTCCTGCTGACCGGCTCGGCCGCGCCGCCCGACGGCCTCGCCCCCGAGCGCCATTCGGGAGCGGGGCGCATCGACATCCTTCGCATGCGGCCGATGACGCTGTGCGAGCGCCTGGCGATGCCGGCGACCGTCAGCCTGCGAGCGCTGCTGCGCGGAGGCGAGGAGATCGGGGGCGAGTCCGAGCTTCCGCTCGCCGGCTACACGGAGGAGATCCTGCGCTCGGGCTTTCCCGGCATCCGAAACCTCACTGGGCGCGCCCTTCGGCGGCGCCTGGACAGCTATGTCGATCGCATCATCGACCGCGATTTCGCGGGTGAGCTCGGCGAGAAGATCAGGCGTCCCGACACCTTGCGCCGGTGGATGACTGCCTGCGCGGCCGCGACGGCCTCGCCCGCGAGCCTCGAGAAGATCCGCCAGGCGGCCGCCTGGAACCAGGCTGCCCCGGCCAAGACGACCGCCCTGGCCTACCGGGACGCCCTCGCGCGGCTGTTCATCCTCGACCCGCTCCCAGGCTGGTCGCCGGCTGGGAGCCACCTCAGGCTTCTGACCCAAGGCGCCAAGCATCACCTCGCCGACCCGGCGCTGGCCGCCACGCTGCTTGGCCTGACCGAGGCCAAGCTCCTGCGCGGCGAGGGCGGCCTTCCCGGGCTTCCTCGCGATGGCGCCTTCCTCGGGGCGCTCTTCGAATCGCTCGCGGCGCAGTCGCTGCGCGTGTTCGCTCAGTTCGCCGAGGCGCGCGTCCATCACCTGCGCACCCGCGACGGCCGCCACGAGGTCGACTTCATCGTCGAAGGGCGCGCTGGCGACGTCGTCGCGTTCGAAGCAAAGCTGTCGAGCGCTGCCGGTGACGATGACGTCAGGCATCTGCGTTGGCTGCGCGCCCAGCTCGGGGATCGCCTGCGTGATGCGGGGGTAATCACGACGGGGCGGCACGCCTATCGGCGCGCTGACGGCATCTGCGTGGTGCCGCTCGCGCTGCTGGGCCCGTGACCTGCCGATGCGCGGGGACCGCCCGGCAGCTCAGCCGCGAGGGGCCAGCCGCTCGGCCAGGCGGTTCATCCCGCGCGCACGGGCCGCGGCGGCGGCGC
>CAZEKK010000493.1:0-1556 GCA_964512905.1 uncultured Solirubrobacteraceae bacterium | reverse complement strand
GTCTCCTCGTAGGCGTTGAACATCTTCTGCCGCAGGCCGCCGTGCGAGAGCCCCATCTCCCCGTGGTCGGAGAACCGGGTCACGACCGTGCGCGCCCGCAGCGAGCGCGGGTCGCCGGGGTCACCGAGCGCCGCCAGCAGCCGGCCGATCTTCGCGTCGACGAGCGCGTGCAGGTGGGCGTAGAAGCGCACGTAGTCGAGCTGCTCGGCGCGGGTGCGCAGCGGCCCCAGGAACGAGGTCTGCCCGAGCTTCAGCATCGCGTGCGCCGTCGGCTTGTCGCGCAGATCCTCTTCGACGGTCACCGGCAGGTCGATCGGCAGGCCGGCGAACTCCTCGCGCCGGTAGCCGCCCGCCGCATAGGACGAGGGGTAGCCGAGCACGTCGTGCGGGTTGACCAGCGAGACGATCAGGCAGAACGGCTCGGGCAGGTCGGCGGCGGCGAGGAAGCGCTCGGCCTGGCGGGTGTAGTCCTCGTCGAACCCCTCCTTCGAACTGCCCGCGGTGCCGCCCCCGAAACCGTCGGGATCGGTGTTCTCACCTGCGTCGGGCGGCTCCCAGCCGGGCAGGCCGAAGTCGCGCTCCAGACGCTCGGCGTCCGCCGGACCCCAGGCGCCGTGCCCGGCGAGCGGCATCGTGAGGTGCCACTTGCCCTTGTAGGCGACGGTGTAGCCGGCGTCGCGCAGGCGCGAGCCGAGCGTCGGGATGCCGGCGGGCAGCTCCGGCTCGCCGCCGCCCTTGGGCCCGAGCCGCAGCGCCCCACGGGCAAAGGACCGCAGAAGCGTCGCGCGCGGCGCCTCGCCGCTCACCGCCAGGTCGGCGACCTCGCGCACGGTCGGCAGGAGGTTCTTGGGATCGGGATACAGGTCGCCCTCGGTCAAGGTGAGCGTCACGCCGTGACGCGAGGGATAGGTGCCCGTCAGGAAGCTGGCCCGGCTCGGGGAGCACATCGCGGTCGCCGTGCAGGCGCGGGAGAACGTCACGCCGGTGCGGCGCAGCTCGGCATCGGCGGGCGTGAGCGCGTCGAGCCACCCCGGCTCGTCGGGCCAGTGCATCGGCGCCCGCTGCTGGTCGGTGACGATGACGAGCAGGTTCGGACGCGCGGTCATCAGAAGAGCTGGTTCTCGCCCCCGAAGACCTCGCTCACCGAGTCGTCGGTGAAGATGCGGCGGATCGAGTCGGTCAGGAGGTCGGCGCAGGAGAGCACCCGGATGTTCTCCGGCGCGCCGTCGCGCAGGGGGATCGTGTCGGTGACGATGATCTGCTCGAATCGCGACGAGGCGAGGTTCTCGAACGCGTTGCCTGACAGGACTGGATGCGTCGCGGCCGCGAAGACGCGCGCGGCGCCCTCGTCGTAGACGGTCTGGGCGGCCGCCTTCAGCGTGCCCGCCGTGTCGATCATGTCGTCGATGATGACCGCGGTCCTGTCCTTGACGTCGCCGATCACGTACCCGATCTCGGCGACCTGGTGGGCCGGACGGTCCTTGTTGAGGATCGCCAGCTCCGCGCCGATCTTCGACGCGAACTTCTGGGCGAGCTTCACGCGGCCGGCGTCCGGC
>CAZEKK010000492.1:0-1564 GCA_964512905.1 uncultured Solirubrobacteraceae bacterium | reverse complement strand
GGTCCATCGGGTCGACATCGTCGTCGGCAGCGGCCTCGGCGTCGGCCTGCGGCCCGGGATCTCCGCCGTCGGGATCGTCGTCGTCCTCGTCGTCGTCCCGGTCGTCGCCCTCGTCGTCCCCGTCGTCGTCCTCGTCGTCGTCCCGGTCGTCGTCCTCGTCCGTCGCCACGGGGCCGTCGTCGTCCTCGTCGACGTCGACGTCGACTGCGCCCTCGCCGAGGTCCGCCGCCTCCTCGTTCGCGGCATCCTCGAGATCGACCGCCTCGTCGTCGAGCGCCGCCGCGCTCGCGGCAGCCGCCGCCGTGCCGAGCGCGCGCTCGGCCTCCCCGGTGCGCTTGCGACGGCGCGAGCGGCTGCGCTTGCCCTTCGGGAAGTTCCGCAGCAGCTCGCGGGCCAGGGCGCTCGGCTTGCGCGCCATCCGCGTCCGGGCGCCGCGCAACGCCTCCTCCGCCTCGGGCGTGTGGGCAAGCGCCGCCGCGAGCAGCGCCGCCGAGAGGCGGCGGTCCTGCTTTCGGGACGCGTGGACGAGGCGCCGGGCGTTGCGCGCATGCGCGGGCCCGGACGAGTTCACCAGCAGGCCGAGCAGGCGCTTGGTCTCGGGCCAGCGCTGTGCGGCGTACTCCTCGTGGACCTCGCGCGTGTACTCGGCCAGCCGCCAGATCCAGGCGTTGGCCTGGTCGCGGCGGCCGATCCGCTTCTCGGCCAGCGCCTGCAGGCAGACCTTCGCCCCTTCGCGCTTCTCGTCGCGCGACCACGTCCCCACGATGTCGATCGCCTCGTCGAAGGCGTCGGCGTCGCGCAGCGCGGAGATCTCCTGCAGCGCCCGCAGCCGCAGCTGCGTGTTGCGGTTGCGCTGGACCGCCGTGAGCAGGAACCGCCGCCGCAGCTCGCCCTGGCGGTCGAAGTGCAGCATCGCCTTCGCCCGCCGCCAGCCGTTCGGCGCCACCCGCGCGCCGGCCAGCGCGGCCCACACGTGCTGCTCGCCGTAGTCGAGGTGCTCGACGGCGATGCGCCACAGCTCGCGTTCGAAGACCTGGGCCCGGCGCTCCGGATCGGCGGTCACCGGGAGCACGCGGCGCTCGACGCGCACGCGGCGGCCGCGGCCGCGGCGCACCGGGCCGACGACGATCGCGCCGCCGCGGTAGACGTCGCGGTCCAGCAGGGAGTGCAGCGTGACGACGGGGTCGTCGTGCTTGGTCGCCGGATGGACGAAGTCCACGACGACGCCGGCCTCCTTGCCGGCCTGCCGGCGGGTCACGCGGCCGACCCGCTGCTGGTAGATCCGCTTGGACGCGGTCGGCGCCAGATGCATGCAGACCGTCGCCCGCGGCGAGTTCCAGCCCTCGGCGAGCAGCTGGGCGTTCACGAGGACGTCGATCTCGCCGCGCTCGTAGGCGGCCAGGATCTCGGCCAGCTCGCGCTTGGGCGTCTCGCCGCTGACCGCCTGGGCCTTGAGCCCCTGGTCGCGGAACGCCTCCGCGACGTTGTAGGCGTGGCGCACGCCCGCGGCGTAGACGACGCCGGGCACGCCGTTGAAGCGCGTCTTGTAGAGGTCGGCGATCGC
>CAZEKK010000491.1:0-1571 GCA_964512905.1 uncultured Solirubrobacteraceae bacterium | reverse complement strand
CGGCGATGCGACCGAAGAGGCGGCACATGGCAGTCCGTCACCCTAGACGACCGATTCCATCGGTAGCGCGCCCGCGTGACGGCACCGATCGGGTCTGGATCGGCGTCCTCCCGGGGCAGGACGCGCCGTGCGGACGTCGAGGCCTCCGGTGAGCCCGGGCGCCGCCGGGCCGCGGGCCGCCGGGCCGCGGGCCGCCGTGCCGCGGCAGGGCCGCCGCTCGCTCACGGGCCGAAGTCGCCGCTGCGCACCGCCGCGGCTCGCGCGGCGATCGCCTGGCGTTCGGCGGGGGCGATACGGGCCAGGTTCTTGAGCTGCAGCGTCATGCGCGGGTTCTTCGCGAGCAGCCGCTCGTGGCGGCGCAGGAAGTCCCAGTACAGGGTCGTGAACGGACAGGCCGTCTCGCCGGTGCGCCGGGCGGGGTCGAAGCGGCAGCCCGCGCAGTGGTTGCTCATACGCTGGATGTACCTGCCGCTGGCCGCGTAGGGCTTGCTGGCCATGAGCCCGCCGTCGGCGTGCTGGCTCATGCCCAGCGTGTTCGGCAGCTCGGCCCACTCCACCGCGTCGACGTAGACGCTCAGGTACCAGCGGTGCACCTGCGCGGGCTCCACGCCGAGCAGCAGCGCGTACAGGCCGGTCACCATCAGCCGCTGGATGTGGTGGGCGTATCCGTGCTCGAGCGTCTGGCCGATGGCGTCGTTCAGGCAGCGCATCGGCGTTTCGCCGGTCCAGTACCAGTCCGGCAGGTCCGCGCCGGCGCCCAGCGCGTTCAGGTCCGCGTACTGGGGCATGAACCGCCAGTAGATGCCGCGCACGTACTCCCGCCAGCCCAGGACCTGGCGGATGAACCCCTCGACGGCGGCGAGCGGCGCACGCCCTTCCCGCCAGGCGGCTTCGGCGGCCGCGATCACCTCGCGCGGGTTCAGGAGCTTGAGGTTCAGCGCCGCCGAGAGGTGCGCGTGAAAGAGCCACGGCTCGCCGCCCCACATCGCGTCCTGCCAGCGCCCGAAGTGCTCGAGCCGCTCGGCGACGAAGGCGGCCAGTGCCTCCAGGGCCTGCTCGCGGGTGACGGGCCAGCCGAACGTCGAGAGCGTCCCGGGATGGCCGGCGAAGCGGACGCCGACCAGGTCGATGGCACCCTGCGTGATCGCATCGGGGGCGAACCGCGGCGCGGGCGGCACCGGCCCCGGGCCGGCCGGGCCGAACGCGCTGCGGTTCTCGGCGTCGAAGTTCCAGCGCCCGCCCGCCGGCCGGCCGCCGTCCATGAGCACGTCGTGGCGGCGGCGCATGGCGCGGTAGAAGTGCTCCATGCGCAGCTGCCGGCGGCCCTGGGCATGCCGCTCGAACTCGGACGTGCTGCAGAGGAAGTGGCGATCCTCGCGCAGGTCCAGCGGCACGTCGCCCACGGCTTCGCGCAGCGCCTCGCGCACCCGCCAGTCGCCCGGCTCGGTGAGCACGACGCGCTGCACGCGCCGGCTCGCCAGCGTGGCGGCCAGCTCGCCGGCGAGCGTCGTCGCCTCGCCCGCCGGCGCGAGCTCGCGATATCCGAGCGGGATCCCGTCGGCCCGCAGGCC
>CAZEKK010000490.1:0-1571 GCA_964512905.1 uncultured Solirubrobacteraceae bacterium | reverse complement strand
CGACGGCGAGCCGTCCCTGCGCGGCAGCGTGCGCGTGGACAGCGTCGTCGCCAAGGACGAGAACCTCGCCGCCCACCTCCAGAGCCCGGACTTCTTCGATGCCGCCGCACATCCGGAGATCACCTTCGCCTCGACCGCGGTGCGGCGCGACGGCGACGCGCTCACCGTCGAGGGGACGCTGTCGATCAAGGGGCGCACGCACGCGCTCGCCGCGACCGGCACGATCTCGGACGCGCACGTCGACATCGCCGGCAACGAGAAGGTCGGCATCACGCTCGAAGCCACCATCGACCGCACGGCATACGGCCTGGACTGGAACGCGCCGCTGCCCAAGGGCGGCTTCGCGCTCGCCAACGACGTGACGCTGACCGTCGAACTCGAGCTCGCGAAGGCGGCGTAGCGTGGAGATCCTGGCCATCTCAGGATCGCTGCGCCGGGACTCCCACAACACGAGGCTTCTCCGGGCGGCGGCAGGGCTGCTGCCGCCCGGCACGGACCTGGTGATCTGGGAGGGCCTGCGCGAGATTCCGCCCTACGACGGCGACTCGGACCATGCGCCGCCGCCGGCTGTGGTCGCGCTGCGCGACGCGATCGCCGCTGCCGACGCCGTGCTCATCGCGACGCCCGAGTACAACCACTCGATCCCCGGGCACCTCAAGAACGCCCTGGACTGGCTCTCGCGCCCGCTCGCGACGAGCCCGCTGCGCCGCCGGCGGGTCGCGGTCGTCGGGGCGAGCACGGGCATGTTCGGCGCCGTGTGGGCCCAGGCCGAGCTGCGCAAGGTGCTCGCGGCGATCGGCGCCGACGTCATCGACCGCGAGCTTCCGGTCGGCAATGCCGACGAGGCGCTCGGCGCCGACGGCACGCTCGTCGACGCCGACCTCCACGAGGCGTATCGCGAGATCCTGGTCGATCTCGCCGGCGTCCGGGCGGCGGCTCCCGCGTGACCGCGCCCCCGGTAGCGTGGGCGGTCGTGGAAGGCCCCGCGCCCGTCCCGCTTCCGGTCCTCGGCCGCTCCCCGCGGGCCGATGCGGCGCGCAACCGCCGCAAGATTCTCGACGCCGCGGAGGACCTGTTCTCCTGCCGCGGCGTCGGGAACGTCTCGATGGACGACATCGCCCAGGCGGCCGGCGTGGGGAAGGGGACCCTGTACCGCGGGTTCGGTGACCGGGCTGGGCTGGCCTTTGCGCTTCTGGACCGCGACGAGGCCGTCTTTCAGGAGGGCTTCCTGCGCGGCGATCCGCCGCTCGGCCCGGGCGCGTCGCCGCGGGCGCGGCTCGACGCGTTCTTCGCCGCCCTCTCCACCCACACGGAAGCCCATCTCGACCTGCTCGCCGACGCCGAGACCGCGGCGCCCGGCGCGCGGTACCGGGCCGGGCCGTACGTCGCCCACCACGCCCACGTGGCGATGCTCATCGCCGAGCTCGTGCCGGACGCCGACGCGACCGGCCTGGCCCACGCCCTGCTGGCTCCCTACGGCGGGGAGCTCTACCGCCACCTGCGGCTCGGCGTCGAGATGGCGCGCGAGCGGATCCTGGCCGTCACCGGCGCCCTGCTCGACGGCCTCGCGG
>CAZEKK010000489.1:0-1575 GCA_964512905.1 uncultured Solirubrobacteraceae bacterium | reverse complement strand
CTGACTCAATCTCAAACAGTTCTGAAGCAGGCGATCTTGTTCATTTTATCGAGCCGCAGACGACTTCCAAAAGACCTGCCCCTGCAAGCCCCATTTGAGAAGTTGATAAAGAGCATAGCATTCCCAAATGAAGGGCGGGTAGCCGCCAAAACCGATCAACGGCATCTCGCCGTATTTAAGGTTGAAGCACAACTCGCGCCAGAATTTAGTGACGTAGTACAACCATGCCGCACCGTTCAGAGACTTGGCTTGTTCGTTCCAGGTTTCCCAAATGAAGCCGCAGAATAACCCAGCCGCCAGCACCTGCCAAAGAAAACTGACATCGCCTTTTTCGATCTCACGATAAATGGACGGAATGCCGATCTGATAATTGATGGGCTCAACTAGGAAGATAAAACCCAGCCAGACGAAGGGAATAAGATTGGGCGCGAATTCATCTGAGAACATGACCGGCAGGAAGCAGAAGGCAATGCCGATAATAAACGAAAGCGCCAGCAGAAAGGGCGTGAATTGAATTTTGAAATTGTGTGTACGTTTGAAGAAACCAAAAGTGCCGAACAAATCTGTGGTGCGGAAGAGCGCTGGAATGATCGTGGCAAAGGACCAGAAATATAAAATATTCTTGATCCATTGAATATCTGGCAGACCCACATAGCCCCAGTTTTGAAGCTTGAAATTGTAGACTTCGAACATAAGCCAGATCAAGATCGAAAGCAGGGCAATGAAGGGCAATTCAAGTTTCATATCAATGAAGTACGACTTTCCACCACGCTGCCAGATCCAGCCATCCAGCAGCAGAATATAGCCCGTCCACATAATGGAGGTGAATGCCACCCCAATGGGATGATTGCCCATATAAAGCAAAATTTCACTGAGGATGATGATGCCCAACCCGAGCCAGCCAAACCAGGGCATGCTGCGCTTTACAGGTTGGAGAGTGGACGATGTGGATTTTGCTTCTTTCTTTTTGGTATTGGCGGATGTGTTCTTCTTTTGAGCCATGATGCATCTCCTGAGGTTTTATCGTTTATTCGGGCAAATAGCGTTTTAACATTTCGAACAACAGGCTGTCGTTGATGGGTTTGGTCAGGTAATCGTCGCACCCGGCATCCTGTGCTTTTTGTTTGTGCCCTTCCATGGCATGTGCCGAAAGCCCGATGATCGGCATACTCTTATGCACTTCACGGATGCGGCGTGTCGCTTCGTAGCCATCCATGACGGGCAGAGAGATATCCATGAGAACCAGGTCTGGGTTTTGCGCCAAAGCCATGGCGACACCCTGTTCGCCATCATTCGCAACCAGCAGGTTGTAATCATCTTCGAGCAGTTGGGTGAGCAGGTCAATATTTAAATCGGTGTCTTCAATGATCAATATGGTTTTCATGTGATTCTCCAATAATTATTTTTTCGCACGTAGTGATTGTCTAATTTGCTGCACCAGCGTTTGGCTGTCGAAGCCCTGCTTGCGCATGACTAATGTGACACTTTCTTTCAGGCGTAACGACTCTTCTTCGCTTAATTCCTTAACACTGATAACAATAATGGGCAGGTCTTGCGTTTTGGGGTCTGCCCGCA
>CAZEKK010000488.1:0-1575 GCA_964512905.1 uncultured Solirubrobacteraceae bacterium | reverse complement strand
CGCGCGGCGTCCATGCGGCGGCGGATGTCGAAGAAGTAGTCGACGCCGGAGGCCACCGTCACGGCCACGGTCGCGTAGACGAGCGCATCGACCCACGGACTGCCGCCGCTGACGACGATCAGCGCGAGGACCATCGCGATCTGGAAGCAGGTCTTGACCTTCCCGAACATCCCGGCGGCGACGGTCACGCCCTCCTGCTGGGCCGCCATGCGCATCGCCGTGACGGCGAACTCGCGGGCGATGATCACCATCGCAACCCACGCCGCCACCCGGTTCAGCGAGACGAGCGACACGAGCGCGGCGACGATCAGGAGCTTGTCGGCGATCGGATCCATCAACTTGCCAAAGGTGGTGATGTCGTCGCGGCGGCGCGCGAGGTAGCCGTCGACGAAGTCGGTCGCCGAGGCGACGCAGAAGACGATTGCGGCCAGGAGGTCGCCGCCGCTCGTCTCGCCGAGCAGCGCGACGACGAGCACTGGGACCAGAAGGATCCGCAGCACGGTCAGGACATTGGGAACGTTGAGCGGGACCACGCCACCCTCAGGATCGCAGCCGCCGGGCCCCGACGTCCACCGGGTTGCGGTCGCGCGGCGATCCGGCATCATGCCCGGCGGATGCTCCGTCGCCCGTCCGTGCTCGCACGCCTGGCCGCTTTCCCGCTCCTCGCGGCGGCGCTCGTCGCCTCCGGCTGCGGCCAAGGCGACGACGGGTCGAGCACGCAGGCCGCCGCCCAGCACGTGTCGGTGGATCGCGAGCCCACGAGCCTCAGCCCGGGAGCAGCCGGTCCGCGGGCCGTCGAGCCCGAGGTGGGGGCGCCGGCGGTGACCGAACTCGACGGCGCCGCGGGCGCGGATGGCCCGGCCGGCGAGGGCGGCGCCGTCCCGGCCGGCCTCGTCCGCGATCCCGAGGCCGCGCTGGCGGTCGCCCCCGCGGGGACGGCCGCGGCCGGGCCGTCGCCGGGGGCGCCGACCGACGCCGAGATCCGCGCCGAGCTGCGGCAGCTCGACGCGGTGGCGCCGCGCACGGCCTACGTGACGCCTGACGGCCTGGCCGTCGCGCCGATCGGCGCGCCGCAGACCGTCCGGGAGCTGATCGCGGCCGGCAATGCGATCGCCACGCTCCCGTACCTGTGGGGCGGCGGGCACGCGCGCCTCTACGACACCGGGTACGACTGCTCGGGGTCGCTGAGCTTCGCCTTCATCCACGCGGGGCTGCTCAACCGCACGATGGCCGCCGGGTGGTCGAAGCTCGGCGTGCCGGGCAACGGCAAGTGGGTGACGTGGTACACGAGCGCGGGCCACGTCTGGATGACGGTCGCCGGCCTTCGCTTCGACACCAGCGCGCTGCACATCGCCGGCTCGCGCTGGACGACGAAGCCCCGGTCGATGGCGGGCTTCACCGCCCATCACCTGCCGGGGCTGTAGCGGCAGCCCGCAGCGCCTCAGCCGAGACCGCTTCAGCGGGTCGCGCCGCGCTGGATCAGCCGCGGGGGATGCCCTGAGATCGGCCGCGAGGCACGTTTCAGCGTGCGGCGCGGGCTGCGGGGCCGGTGAGGCGGTCGCCGATGGCGGCGAC
>CAZEKK010000487.1:0-1589 GCA_964512905.1 uncultured Solirubrobacteraceae bacterium | reverse complement strand
GTCATAGCTCTGGTGTTTATAACAGCCAGTGCTGCTGCCTTCAAGTTCTGGCGTAAAAGTAAACAGGTAAAATTGTCAGCATCACACCGTAAAGATAGTTAACCGAGTCTAAAAAAGTAAGGCAATCCGTATAAGTGGCCTCTGAAGTTTTGTTAGCCAAGCTAACAAGACTTCAGAGGTCTTTTTAGGCTTGACGACTGAAGAATCAAGGGCAATTAGGGTAGTTTTCTTGTAGCTGTTACCCCACTTCTGTATAATCATATATATAATCTGTGTTACCTGACACAGTCTGGGTGGGTAAGGAATTAGGTTAAAAAGGAGAGGTTTTATGCGGGGTAAACTTATCGCAGCCGGTATTGTCAGCCCAATAGTTTTGGTAGGGTGTGTCGCAGTAATGCTATTGGCAGGGCTGGTAAGTTGGCTATGGTTCCAGCCAGACCAGCAAGCACGCATTATTAGGGTTGTGCCGATAGCACCGCTGGCCTCTCCCCAAGCCGGGGTAATAAACCAAAATAATCAACCTCAGACTCCTTTAGGTGAAGACCCGACGGATGTTACGGTTCCTCAATCGCCTGTGGCACCCTCGCTGATCAACCCTGTGGCTGACGATCAGGTGGCTCAAACCCTGGGATTTTCGTTGCCGCCCGGTTCAGTCAACTCAGTGACTCAGGAAGGAGTTGCCACTCGGTTGGTGATCCCTAAACTGAAGTTGGATGCACCTGTTGTTATTTCTCCCATTAAAGATCAAACCTGGCAGGTGGATCATTTGGGACAGGCAGTCGGTCATCTGGAAGGCACAGCACCACCTGGTTCGGATAGTAATATTGTTTTAGCTGGACATGTAACCTTATCTGCTTCAGTTTATGGCCCCTTTGCCGGTCTGGGACAACTGACTCCTGGCGACTCAGTGCTTGTGTACGCAGGAGAACAGGCTTTTGAGTATATTATAGATGGAAATCAAACGGTTGACCGAACCGCGGTTGATGTAACTTATCCCACTAGCACAGGCCAATTAACATTAATCACCTGCAATAATTGGAGTAGTACAGAAGGAAGGTATATTCAACGCCTGATTGTTAAAGGCCACCTGCTTAGAAATTAATTGGATGTTGTTGGTGGCAAAAAGTCATCGCCCGGTGACTTTTTCCACCAGGTAAAAACTTGTTTGAATTTTCCTGGTGCGGGTTATCCTATCCTCTTTTGTCATTCCCCCCTACTCGTGCTAAACTGCTGAACTTGGACTTTACCTCAAAAAATACTAAAAATTTAACCTAAATAAAATTAGATCTTAAATTGATGAAAAAGCAACGACTAATTTCTCATTACCAATTTTGGTTAGTTCTATTAATTTTGGCCGTTTTTTGGCTAATTCAGTTAGCTAGAGTAGCGGCTGCGCCAGTAAGGCAAGCTACGGATGTAGCCGTGATTAACAGCCCAACCAGTAATTCGGTAGTGCGTGGGGTGGTGCCTGTGGAGGGCAGCGCCGATCATTCTCAATTCCAATTTTACAAATTAGAGTTTTCACCGGAACCGGTCACCGGCAATCAGTGGCAGATTGTCGGGGCAACGCATAACTCCCCGGTCATCAA
>CAZEKK010000486.1:0-1593 GCA_964512905.1 uncultured Solirubrobacteraceae bacterium | reverse complement strand
CGGCCAGGGCGGCCCGCGCCGCGGCGAGGATGGCGTCCTCGGTCGGATTGCGCGGGTCGAGGGCTGCAACGGTCGCCGGCATCGCGCCTACCGTAGCGCGCCGGCCCATGGGCGCCCGGGCCTGCTTCCTGGGCTCGCGGTGATCACAACAGGGCCAGCGCCAGGCGGGCGCGGGTGTCGGCGGGCGCGATGACCTCGTCGACGTGGCCGCCCGCGGCGGCGCGCTGCGCGGGCAGGTGAGCCTCCGCGTACGCAGCGGCGAGCGCGTCGGGATCCGACCCGGCGGCGATCGCCCGGCGCTCGACGATCTCGACCGCCTCGCGCGCGCCCATCACGCCGATCCGCGCTCCGGTCCAGGCGAAGGTGGCGGCCGCTCCGAGGTCACGGGAGTTCATCGCGATGTGTGCGCCGCCGTAGGCCTGGCGCAGCGTCACGGTCGCGCGCGCCACGCGTGCCCGGGCAAACGCCCGCACCAGCCGAGCCCCCTGGCGGATGACCCCGGCCGACTCCTGGCGCACGCCGGGCAGGAAGCCCGGCGTATCGACGAGGACGGCGAGGGGCAGGCCGAAGCGGTCGCAGAACCCGACGAACCACGCGCCCTTCTCGGACGCGGCGGCGTCGAGCACGCCGCCGAGCCTGCGCGGCTGATTTGCGATCACGCCGACCGGGCGCCCCTCGAGGCGGGCCATCGCCACGACGAGGTTCGGGGCCCAGCGCGGGCACAGCTCGACGAGGTCGCCGCCGTCGACGATCCGCGCCGCCACGTCGCGCACGTCGTAGACCCGCCGATGCTCCGCCGGGACCGCGGCGCCCGGATCCCCGGCGGCGGGCGGGCGGGCGGGCGCGACCGCCGGCTCGGCGCCCGCCGCCGCGGGCAGCAGGCCAAGGATCTCCCGGACCGCGGCGGCCGCCGCATCTCCGTCCGGCACTGCGACGTGGGCGACGCCGTTGGCGCCGTGGACCGAGGGCCCGCCGAGCGCCTCGGCGGTCACGTCCTCGCGCAGCGCGCGAGCGACGATCTTCGGCCCGGTGAGGAACATGCGCGCGCCGCCGCCGGCCATGACGACAACGTCGCCGAGCGCCGGCGAGTACGCGGCGCCGCCGGCACAGACGCCGTCGACGACCGCGATCTGCGGAACCTCGGCGAGCGCCTGCGCATGGAAGACCCCGGCGTAGGCGGTGAGCGCGCCGAGGCCCTCCTGCAGCCGCGCGCCGCCCGACGCCACGAAGCCGACGACTGGGACACGGGACCAGGACGCCATGCGGATCACCCGCGCAATCGTCTCGCCCTCCTGGGCGCCGAGCGACCCGCCCTTGACCGCCGGGTCCTGGGCCCACAGGTGCACCGGCCGGCCCCCGACCCGACCCGCGCCCGCGCACACGGCGATGCCCGCGGCGGATCCGAGCGACCGGTAGGTGCCCGGATCGCACAGCGCCGCCGGGCGGGCCGCCGCCGGCGGCGGCGCCTCGCGCCGGACCTCGGCGACAGTCATGCCCGCGCGAACGCCACGCAGGCGTTCTGGCCTCCGAAGCCGAATGAGTTCGAGATCGCCAGGCGCAGGTCGGGCGCCTCGCGCGGGCCCTCGGGCACGT
>CAZEKK010000485.1:0-1604 GCA_964512905.1 uncultured Solirubrobacteraceae bacterium | reverse complement strand
GTCGGTCGGGCGCGGACCCTACTCGCGCTCGACCCCGAAGTCGCTGAGCCGCTCGGCCTCGCCCTCGCGTCGGTCGGTGTCCTGTGCGCCGAAGGCCACGATCTCCGCGCCGTCCGGCCCGGCCGCCCAGGCCCGGGCCACGCCGGGCGCAACGCGCAGCACGTCCCACGGTCCCAGCGACACCTCCTCGTCGTCGAGCCGCACGCGCAGCGACCCGTGCGTCACGAGGTAGATCTCCTCCTGCTCGCGGTGGCGGTGCCCGAACGGGCTCGCGACCCCGGGCTCGAAGCGGAAGTAGGTGATTCCGGACTGCTCGGCGTCGAGCGTCTCGCGGGCGAAGCGGGCCTCGATGCCGGCCAGGCCAAACCGCGGCGCGAGGTCGTCGACCTCCTTGAGGTTGGCGACGGCGAAGGCGGACACGATCTCATGCTCGCACACCGGCGGGCGCGCGGGGATACTGCGCCGGTGGACCGCCTCTTCGAGACCGAGGACGCGCCGCGGGGTCGGACGCCCGTCCCGGCAGACCAGGCGCCGCTGGCCGCACGCATGCGGCCGGCCGTGCTCGACGACGTGATCGGGCAGGAGCACCTGCTCGGCACGCCGACCGAGCCGACGGCGCTGCGCCAGGCGATCGTCGAGGGCCGGCCGCACTCGATGGTCCTCTACGGCCCGCCGGGAAGCGGCAAGACCACGCTGGCCCGAATCGTCGCCGCCAGCGCCCGGGCGGCCTTCGAGGAGGCCTCGGCCGTGCAGGCCGGGCGGGCCGAGGTCCGGGCGGTCCTGGACCGCGCCGCCCACCGGCGCCAGGCCACAGCCGAGCCGACGATCTTCTTCCTGGACGAGATCCACCGGTTCAATAAGGCCCAGCAGGACACGCTGCTGCCCGCGGTGGAGGAGGGCCTCGTCACGCTCATCGGCGCCACCACCGAGAACCCGTACTTTGAGGTCAACTCGGCGCTCTTGTCGCGGGCGCAGGTCTACGAGCTGCGTGCGCTCGGGGCGCCCGAGATCGAGGCCCTGCTGCGCCGCGCGCTGGCCCGCGGCGAGTGCGGGGAGGCGCGCGTCGACGACGAGGCGCTCGCGTTCATCGCCGCGCGGGCCGGCGGGGACGCCCGGGCCGCCCTCGCCGGGCTCGAACTGGCTTGCGCCACTTCCGCCGACGGACGGGTGACGCTCGCCCTGGCCGAGGAGGCGCTCCAGCGCAAGGCGCTGCGCTACGACCGCGCCGGGGACCAGCACTTCGACACGATCTCGGCCTGGATCAAGGCGACGCGGGCCTCGGACCCAGATGCCTCGCTCTACTACCTGGCCGTGATGATCGAGGGCGGCGAGGATCCGCGCTTCCTCGCCCGGCGGATGATCATCCTCGCCTCCGAGGACGTCGGGAACGCCGATCCCGCGGCCCTCCAGGTCGCCGTCGCCGCGGCCCACGCGGTCGAGCACGTCGGCATGCCCGAGGCCCACTACCCGCTCGCCCAGGCCGCCGTCTACCTCGCGCTGGCCCCGAAGTCCGACGCCGCCGGCCGCGCCCTGCACGCCGCCCGCCAGCACGTCCGCGACCACGGCGCCGCCGCGCCGCCCGACCACCTGCGCAGCGGCGCCTA
>CAZEKK010000484.1:0-1605 GCA_964512905.1 uncultured Solirubrobacteraceae bacterium | reverse complement strand
CGGCGGGCGGCGCGCGCCGGCGTCCGGCAGACTACGGCCGCGATGGCCGACGATCTGCTCGTCCTGTGGCACGACGACTGCCTGGCCCACGACACGGGCGCCGGGCTCTTCGACGCGGGGCCGTCCGAGCTGCTGGCCGTGCCGCGCATCCACCCCGAGTGCGCCGACCGCCTGCGCAACCTGCGCTCGGCGCTGGAGCGCGGGCCGATCGCGCCCGCGGTGCGGTGGGGCCACGGGCGCCACGCCGAGCGCGAGGAGCTGCTCGCGTTCCACACGCCCGCGCACGTCGACCGCGTCGCCGCGCTCGACGGCCTCGAGGAGGTCGTGCACGTCTCCGGGCACACCTTCGCGTCCCCGGGAACCTGGCGGGCCGCCCTCGCGGCGGCCGGAACGGCGCTGGCCGCCGCGGACGCCGTCCTTGGCGACGAGGCCGCCGCGGCACTGGCGCTCGTGCGTCCGCCCGGCCATCACGCGGCGCCGGCCGAGATCGACGGCTACTGCTTCTTCAACAACGCCGCGCTTGCGGCCTGCCGCGCCCGCGAGCGCGGGGCCGAGCGGGTGGCGATCCTCGACTGGGACGTCCACCACGGCAACGGGACGCAGGCCGGCTTCTACGATCGCGCCGACGTCCTGACGATCTCGCTGCACATGGATCACCGCTCGTGGGGTCCAACCCACCGTGAGGACGGCGTGCCGGCGGAGACGGGCACGGGGGCGGGGGAGGGCCACAACGTCAACGTCGCGCTCCCCTTCGGCGTGGGCGACCGCGGCTACCTCGCCGTCCTCGACGAGGTCGTCGCGCCGATCCTCGACGCCTACCGCCCCGACGTGCTGGTCTGCGCCGCCGGGCAGGACGCCAGCCAGAACGACCCGAACGGCCGCCAGTGCCTCTCGGCCGCGGGCTTCCACACGCTCGGCGCCGCCGTCCGCGCGCTGGCCGCCGACCACACCGGCGGCGCGATGATCCTCACACAGGAAGGCGGCTACGAGGCGACCTACAGCGCGATCGGCCTGCACGCGACGCTCGACGGCCTCCTCGGCCGCCCGCTCGGCGTGGACGATCCGATCGCCTACCTCCCGGACGAGGAGGCCGGCCACGAGCGCGCGATCGCGGCGACGCAGGCTGCCCTGGCGCCGTGGTGGTTCTGAGCAGGCCTTCCGCACAGACCGAGGCGCCCGCGAACGGTCTCGGCGGCGGCGCGGGCTAGGCTCGGCCGCCGTGGAGGCCGGCGGCCCGCACTCCCGGCCCAGGACGCCCGTGGCGAAGTTCATCGCGGTCACGCTGCTCGCCGTCCCGGTGGCCAGCGTGGCGGTCTGGATCGCCGCGCTCTACGCGATCGGGAGCGGCAGCACCACCCCGGCGTCGATCGTCACCGCGCTGTCGCTCGGCGCGGTCGTGGCGGCGCCGGTCGTGCTCGGGATCCGGTGGCGGATGCACCCGCTCGTGATCGCCTTCGGCGCCGTCGGCGGCCTCGTGATGTGGGGGCTGGCCTTCGCGCTGGCCTACGTGATCATCGACGCGCTGGACGGCGACCGCGGGGGGCACTCCGTCGGGTGGGCGCGCAGGGTCCGATGAGGGCCGCCGGGGCCGGCTGCGGCTGCGCC
>CAZEKK010000483.1:0-1609 GCA_964512905.1 uncultured Solirubrobacteraceae bacterium | reverse complement strand
GGTGCCAGGGCTTCTCGGAGCCCGAGGCCGGCTCGGACCTCGCCGCCGTGAAGACCAGGGCGGTCAAGGACGGCGACGAGTGGGTCGTCACCGGGCAGAAGGTCTGGACGTCGGGGGCGCAGTACTCGAAGTGGTGCATGCTCGTCGCCCGCACGGACCCGGACGCGCCGAAGAAGCACCAGGGCCTCACCTACTTCCTCATGGACATGGAGCAGGAGGCGGTCCAGATCCGGCCGCTCGTGCAGATCACCGGCGAGGCCGAGTTCAACGAGCTCTTCATCGAGGGCGCGCGGATCCCGGACGAGAACGTCGTCGGCGGCGTGGGCAACGGCTGGAAGGTCGCGCTCACGACGCTCATGAACGAGCGGGCCGGCCTGGCGTTCTTCCTCCAAGTCCGGCTGCGGCAGGTGCTCGACAACGTGATCGAGGAGGCGGCCGGACGCGGGCTGCTCGACGATCCGGTCGTCGCCGACCGGCTCGGCGACCTCCACGTCAAGGCCGAGGTGCTGCGCCTGACCGCCTACCGCGGGCTGACGGCCATCGAGAAGTACGGCCAGCCCGGTCCCGAGGGGTCGCTGACGAAGTGGATGTGGTCGGACACCAACCAGCAGCTCACCCAGTACGCCGCCGACCTGCTCGGCCCCTGGACGCTCGCGTCCGGCGACCGCTGGGCCTACGAACTGCTGCGCGCCCGCGGCAACTCGATCGAGGGCGGCACGACGGAGATCCTGAAGAACATCGTGGCCGAGCGCGTGCTCGGGCTGCCGAAGGCGCGCTAGGAGGAACGACCATGGATTTCGATCTCAGTCAGGACCAGAAGGAGATCAAGCGGACCGCCAAGGACCTGCTCGCGGCGCGGTCGCCGTGGGAGGCCGTGCGCGAGGCCGCCGAGTCCGGCGCCTACGCCAGCGCACTGTGGGCGGAGTTCGGCGAGCTGGGCTGGCCGGGGATCGCCGTCGCCGAGGAGCACGGCGGGCAGGAGCTGGGGATCGTCGAGCTGGCCGTGCTCCTCGAGGAGCTCGGCTACGTGTGCGCGGCCACGCCGTTCCTGCCGACCGCCGCGGCGGCGGCCGCGATCCAGGCCGCCGGCACCGATGCCCAGCGGGCTCGCTGGCTCCCGGGGCTCGCCTCCGGGGAGCAGACCGGCGGCATCGCCTTCGGCGAGCTGGGGGCCGATGCGGACGGCGCCGCGGTCGTGGTGGTCGTGGATCCCGCCGGGGGCGCGCGGCTGCTGGCGGGCGCCGACGCCGACGTCCGGGCGCGCGAGACGATCGACCCGACCCGGCGCTACGCGCAGGTGCGCGGGGAGGGGGAGCCGCTCGCCGATGCGGCCGCCGACCTCGTGCGCATCGCGGTCGCGGCCGAGCTGGTCGGGATCGCCCAGCGCGCGCTGGACATGACGCTCGAGTACGTCAAGGACCGCAAGCAGTTCGGCGTGCCGATCGGCTCCTTCCAGGCCGTCTCGCACCGGTGCGCGCAGATGCTGCTCAGCACCGAGTCGGCGCGCTCCGCGGCGCTCTACGCCGCGTGGGCCGCCGATGCCGCCCCCGATCGGCTGCCGGAGGCCGCGGCGCTTGCGGCTGCTGCCGCCGCCGAGGGCGGCAGGGAG
>CAZEKK010000482.1:0-1609 GCA_964512905.1 uncultured Solirubrobacteraceae bacterium | reverse complement strand
ACCGTCTGGCCGTTCATGAGGATCGAGAACGCCACGAGGTGGCCGCCGCGCGTGCGGCAGTAGCCGCTGAGGTTGCTGTTGGGCCCACGCGTCCGCGCCGCGTCGACGAAATGGGTCCCGGTCTTCGCCTGGCAGTTGCCCCGCGCCGGCGCCGCGCGCAGGCGCGTGGCGAGAGTCCCGTCCACCCCGGCGACCGGGAGCGAGGCCAGCCACGGCCCGAACTCGGGCTGGCTCCGCATGCGCACGAGCAGGCGCACGATCTGGCGCGGCGAAGCGCGGTTGGCGAGATTCGCCCCGGACCCGTCGAGCAGCCGGGGCGCAATGCCCAGCCGCCGGGCGTACGCCAGCACGCCGGCGGCTCCCGCGGCGGTGGTGCCGCGGCCCGATGCCGATGCGCCGAGCGCCTTGGTGAGCATCTCGGCGAAGAAGTTGTCCGATGGCTTGTTCACCAGCGCAACGAGGGCCGCCATCGGCGGGGAGGCCGCGCTGGCCAGCGGGAGCGCCCCCGGCGGAGCCGGACCCTCGCCGGCGGCGCCGGACACGGCAACGCCCGCCGCGACGAGCGCCGCGCGCAGCCGCTGCGCCGCCAGCGTCGCGGGCCGCCCGACGATGTCGGGAACGGCCTCGTTGCGGTCGAACGCCAGCGCACTGAGCGGCGGCGCGTCCACGCCGAGGAAGAAGGGCCGGATGGCCGCCCGCCGCGTGTCGAACCGCGACTCGTCCCCGAGGACCCGTCCTGTGACGGCGGTGACTCCGGCGGCACGCACCCCCGCGGCGAGCTGCTCGAACGTGGCTCCCCCGAACCGGCGGTCCGCGACGCCTGCCGATCCGAACGACGGGTCGCCGCCGCCCCGAAGGTGGAGATCGCCCTCCCAGGTGGTGCCGCGCAGCCGCCCGGCTCCGAGCACCGACGTCGTGAGCCGCCCGTCTGCCCCGAAGCGGTCGAGGATCGCCGCCGTGGAGAAGAGCTTCGTGTTCGACATCGGCGTGCGCGAGGTGTCCGGGCGCAGCGCGAACAGCGTCCGGCCGGACGTGACGTCGACCACGAGCGCGCCGGTCGCGGGACCGGCCCGCCGCATGGCCGAAGCCAGGACGCCGCGCAGCCCTGCCGGCGATCCGGACGTCGTGGCGGCGAACGTCCCGCCGGACGCGGCACGTGATGCCGGCTCCGGACCGCGCCCGGCCGCCATTGCCGCCGGCGAGGCGGCGGTCGCGGCGACGACGCTCAAGGCGATGAGGAGGCCCGCGCGCATTCGTGCGGCAGTTCGCACTGCGCCAGTCTCGCGGATCACCACCGCCGCAGCCCCGGTACCCTGCCGGACGCCGTGAACCGACGCCCCAAGCTCGAGGTCGTTGCGCCGTCGGCCTCTCCGGAGGAGGCCGCTGCCGTCGCGGCGGCCATCGAGCGGTTCCTGCGCGACCACGCCCCGCCGACCGCGGCGACGGCCCCCGCTCGAAATCCGTGGGTGCGGGCTGCGCTGCTGGAGGCAACGGGCCGCGAGCCCGTCGCGCCGTCGCCCTGGGGCGACCCCGAGCCCTGGGGCTGACGCAGCAATCCCGAAACCCGACCGGGTTTTGCTAGTTTCCCCGGTCATGCCCGCTGCCCCGC
>CAZEKK010000481.1:0-1610 GCA_964512905.1 uncultured Solirubrobacteraceae bacterium | reverse complement strand
CTGACCACAGCCGTACCGCCGCGTCGCGCCACCGCGCGTCACCGGTCGCCGCGGCGACCTCGGCCATCCCCGACACCAGGTAGACGAATCGCACGGCGTGCCCACCGGGCTCCACCGACTCGAGCGTCTGACCACCGCGGGCGAGGTGGGCCCCCACCATCCAGGCCGCGAGGTCCACGAGTCGGCGGTCGCCGGCGACCGACGCGAGACGGCACAGCGCCAGCTCGGCCTCCGGGTGCAGGTCCACCCGCTCGTCCCGCCCCGGCCCGAAGGTCGTGACCAGGTGCTCGGCGACGCCGCGGGCCGCACCGACGAGGTCGTCCCGTCCCGTCACCTGGTGGTGCGTGACCGCGGCCTCGAGGAAGTGGCCCATGCAGTAGCACTCGTGGCCGGTGTCGAAGTCCACGTAGCGCGGGATCCCACCCTGTCCGTAGAAGCCGTGCAGGTAGCCGTCGTCGTGCTGGGCAGCCACCACCGCGGCCGCCACCGGGTCCAGCAGGTCGTCGCGACCGGCCAGCGCGGCCGCCTCCATCCACTTCGCGAGGTCGGAATCCCCCACCCACGAGCCGAACCAGCTGCCGTCGCGGTCGGGCCGGGCGTCCTCCGGCGACGCCAGGCGCGTGAACGCGTCCACGACGCCGTGCGCGGCCAGCCGGTCGAGCAGCACCGGCAGCGTCGCGTCGCGCACCTGCGCGAGTCGCGGCGCCCAGACGTCGTCGTGCAGCTCGGCCCGGATCACGGCACCTCCTGTCGCTCAGGGACGCATCATGGGGCGATGGGGGGCCAGGGGGCGGCTTGTTCGAGCTGGGCGGCGAGGCGGAACAGGGTGGCCTCGTCGCCGAAGCGGCCGAGGAAGTGGATGCCGACCGGCAGCCCGGCGGCCGACCGGTGCAGCGGCACGCTCATCGCGGGCTGGCCGGTGATGTTGGCGATGCTCAGGAACCCGCTCATCGCCCCCAGGTACGGGAGGGCGTCGACCATCGAGCCGCCGTTGGGGTCGAGGATCCCGAGGCGCGGCGGCGTGATCGCCATGGTCGGCGTCATCACCACGTCGAAGTCGGCCATCCACGCCGCGACCGCCCGACCGGTGGCGTGCATCGCCGCGATCGTCTGCACGTACTCTTCGCCGCTGATCGCCCGACCCCGCTCCACCACCACCCGGATCCAGGCGTCGAGATCGTCGTCGCGCAGCTCCCGGCCGAGCGCCTCGAGCCGACGGTCGACCGCGTTGGCGATGTGGGTCGACGAGACGGTGCCGACGACCGCGGCGGGCGCGATCGGCAGCGCGGGCCATTCGGTGGGCTCCACATGGTGCCCGAGGGTGTCGAGCAGCCGCGCGGCCGACTCCAGTCCGGCGCGGACGTCGGCGTCGGGCTCGAGTCCGGTCACCGGCTGGCGGTCGAGCAGGCCGATCCGCAGCCGACCCGGGTCGGCGCCGACCTCGGCCAGGTAGGGCCGGACCGGCTGCGGCGCGACGTACGGATCGCCGGGGAACGGCTCCCGGGTGACGTCGAGGATCGCCGCACTGTCACGCACCGACCGGGTGACGGCATGTCCGACCGACATGCCGTTCCACGCCTCACCGGCGTAGGGCGCGTGGGTCACCCGAC
>CAZEKK010000480.1:0-1620 GCA_964512905.1 uncultured Solirubrobacteraceae bacterium | reverse complement strand
CGCCGTGCTCCAGGCCCGCGACCGGCGCGGCAACGAGTCGATCCCGGTCGGCGTGGGGTTCAGCGTGGCTCGCTGACCGGCGGTGCGGGCGGCGCGCGACCGCGCGGGGCCGGGGCTCGTCCGGCAGTGCGGCAGCGCACGCGGTCGCTTCGGACTTGGCGTTGGCCCGTTCGCCCCGCGCTACGCTGCGGACCTTCACCGTCACCAAGGCGACGGCCCCCGGTGCCGGCACCTCAATCACCGTCGCGCTGCGCATCAACGGCGTCAACACCGCGCTCACGTGCACGATCGCGGGAGCAGCGCAGACGACGTGCGCGCCGCCAGCCGGCACGACCGTCGTCGTGCCCGTCGGGGCGCTCGTGAGCATGCAGACGACCGTGACCGGCGCGCCCGGAGGTTCGACGATCTCGTACGCCTTCCGCGCTGAGTTCTGATCCCGGGAGGCGGGGCGGCGCGCGCCGCCCCGCCTCCCGCTTTGGAGGCCCCCGGCGTTTGCCTCAGCCTCCGATCAGCCCCCGATCAACCGCCGCACCGCCCGGCGGTCGAGCGGGTCGGTGCGGCGCAGGCCGCGGATGCCGTCGAATCCGCGATCGGCGGTGAGCACCGTGCCGATCCCGTGGGCGAGGCAGGTCCCGGCGTGCAGGCGATCGTTGGTGCCGAGCCCGGCCGCCTCGAGCGCCAGCGCCCGCCGGAAGGCCTCGTCGTCGACCGCGACCAGGGGGGCCAGGACGGCGTAGGCCCGCTCCGCGAGCCCGTCGATCTTCCCGGCGCGGCCGGAGCGCTCGATGTGCCAGACTTCTTCGAGCACCGCCGGGGACGTGACGCCGTCGGCCTCGCCGCGCGCGATCGCCTCGAGCACCTCGACGCAGGGCGCACGGTGCTCGCCCGGCACCGCCGCATAGATCACCACGTTGGCGTCGATGAAGAACCTCACGCCGGCCCGAGGGCGGCGTCCCGCTCGGCTTCAACCAGGCGGTTGAGCTCGGCGGGGTCCAGGAACCGGCCCTCCAGCGCAGCGATGTCGCTGACTGCAGCGACGCGCTCCTCCCGGGTCATGGATGCGTAGCGAGCGTCGACCGCGTCCCGCACGAGGCTCGCCACCGAGGTGTCCCGGCGTCGCGCTTCTGCTTCGAGCCGGCGCCGCTGCTCGGGCGTCACCAGGATCTGCAGGCGCTGATTGAACATGCACACACCATACACACACCACGAAGCGAGCGCAGCGGCCCGGAAGCCGCGCCGATCGGGCGATTAGCACCCCAGGAGTCGCCATGCTGTACCCATGAGGTACGATCGAGCCAGATGGACGAGTCACTCGTCGCCAGCCACCCGGACGTCTCGCCGCTCCTGACCCAGCGCGCCCAGCGCGCCAAGCTGCTCGAGGCGATGGTGCAGGCCGTCGCGGAGAAGGGCTACGAGGCCGCGACCGTCGCCGACGCCGTGCGGCTCGCGCGCGTGTCGCGGGGCACCTTCTACGAGCTGTTTGAGAGCAAGGAGGCCTGCTACGCCGAGGCCTATCGGCTCGGCGTCGACGTGATCGAGGAGCGGGTCGACGCCGCCGCGCGCGGGCACGACGGCTGGCGCGACCAGCTTCGCGCCGGCGTGCGCGCCTACCTGCAGACG
>CAZEKK010000479.1:0-1623 GCA_964512905.1 uncultured Solirubrobacteraceae bacterium | reverse complement strand
ACGGGGGCGTATCATCCCAATAACCATAACCCAATCGGAAGATAAAAAACAATCCGAACCCAATCAAAAGGCGGAAGAAAAACTTTTTTACCCGAGAACGGCCAATGGAAGGTGTGTTCATGATGTGTGCTGGAAGGTGGGATGGCTATAGAGGCTCTACGTTTATCAGGCTTGGTAGTTTCAGCAACAAAAGTAGGCGTATTTTTTTAAAAAACGCGTTTTTTGTTCAAAACGCTTTATCTTTATAGTTGAAGTACGCGATTATCACGGGTACGCTGTAAGTTGATTTTTGCTTGTTTTCCGCAAAAGAATGTTTGGATCACCGTCAAATTTTTACCTTTGCGCGATTTTTTAGCAAAAACATGGCAGCAAAACCTAAATCGAACCCAAAAGCAGCGGGCAAACCAAGCCCGACCGCCACAAAAACATCCACGGCAGCGCCCATTGTGCCCAAGGGGCCGAGTTTTTGGGAGACCTATTGGTTGCCCTCCCTTTTGTTGATGGGGGTTTCTTTTATTTTGTACGGCGTCACCGTCCAATACGGTTACCTATTGGACGACCAAATGACGATTTGGGAAAACCAGTACGTCCAAAAAGGATTTGCGGGGCTGCGCGAAATTTTTGCCTACGATAGTTTTAAAGGTTATTTCAAAGAGCAAAAATTCCTGCTGGAAGGGGGGCGTTACCGCCCGTTGAGCCTTGCCACTTTTGCGGCGGAAGTGGCTTTGTTCGGGAAAGACAAACCGGGGATCGGCCACTTTTTCAATGTCTTGCTTTACGGCCTGACGGGGATTATGTTGTTCCGGGTTTTGCTGCGCCTTTTTCCCATCGCAGAAGGTGGGCGTTGGTATTTTTCTTTGGCCTTTTTGGGCGCTTTGTTGTTTTTGGTACATCCGCTGCACGTGGAATGCGTGGCCAATATCAAAGGGCGCGATGAAATTTTGGCCCTTATGGGCAGCCTTTACGCCTTGCACGCCGCTTTAAAATACGCCGACCGCGGGCAAAACCGGTGGTTGTTGGCATCTGGTTTTGCGCTGTTTCTCGGTATGCTGTCCAAAGAAAACGCGTTGACTTTTGTGGCGATCATTCCGCTGACACTGTGGTTTTTCTCCCAAGCAACCAAAGCGCGCAATGGGAATGTTTGGTGGCCTTTGATCGGGGCCTCCCTTTTGTTCATCATCCTCCGGTACAAAGCGCTGGGTTACATGCTCAACCACGGCAAATCCATGACCGACCTGATGAACAACCCCTTCTTGGAAATGACCACGGGCGAGCGGTATGCCACGATCTTTATGACGCTGGGGTGGTACGTCAAACTGCTTTTTGTACCCCACCCGCTGACGCACGATTATTACCCTTACCACGTCCCCAAAATTGGCTGGGGCGACTGGCGGGCTTTGGCCTCGCTGGCGCTTTACGCGGGCATGACCGCATGGGCGTTCTGGCAGGCCCGTAGGCAACGCAGCGTTCCGGCTTACTCCGTCTTTTACTGGATTCTTACTTTGAGCATCGTCTCCAACTTGGTCGTATCGGTCGGTACGTTCATGAACGAGCGTTTTGCGTACATGCCTTCCGTGGCGTATGCCCTGTTGCTGGCTTGGTTCTTTGCCCGCCAATTGCCAC
>CAZEKK010000478.1:0-1631 GCA_964512905.1 uncultured Solirubrobacteraceae bacterium | reverse complement strand
GGCCCGGGCGTCCGGCGGATCTAGGTGCCCGGCGGATCGCCGCGGGCGACCGAGTCCGGAGCCTCCTGACGTGGCATCTCTCCTCATCCTCGGGGCTGGCTACCTCGGCGCCGCGCTCGCCGAGCTGGCCCTGGGCCGCGGCGATTCGGTCGTCCTGGCCGACAACTGGAGCGCGACCCGGCGCGAGCAGCTGGAGTCGCTCGCTGGCCGCGGGGCGCGCGTGGCCACCGCGGACATCCGGCGCCGCGACGAGATCGACGCGCTCCTCGCCGACCGCCCCGATCGCGTCTACCTGCTCGCCGCCCAGGCGAGCCGCTCCCTGTCGGAGTCGGACCCCGACTACACGGAGGAGACCAACGTCTCGGGCGTGCGGCGGGTGGCGCAGGCCGTGGCCGCCGCCGGCGGGCCGCCCGTCGTGTTCGGAAGCTCGCTCCACGTCTACGGCCCCGACCTCGAAGGCGAGGTCGGCGCGGGCCACCCCTACGGGCGCCAGGGCGACCTCGCGCACCTGTCGAAGATCTACGGGGAGCTGTGCCTGGAGCTGTACGCGCGCCGTGCGCCGTTCGACCTCGCGCTGGCGCGGCTGGGCATCGTCTACGGGCGCAGCCCGGTGGAGCACGCACGACCGGAATCCCAGACCGTCGTGGACAAGTTCCGCCGCCTCGCCGCAGCCGGCGAAGCGCTCACGGTCGAGGGCGGCGGTCGTGCGACGATCGGGGTCGTGCACATCGCCGACGCCGTGCAGATCCTCCACCGGCTTCCCACGCAGCCGGGAGTCCACGCCGCCAACGTCGTGGCCGAGACCGTGACCGTCGGCGACGTCGCGCGGGCCGCCGGGGGCCAGGCGCGCCGGGACGACCCCGCCTGGACGTTCGCCAGCCCGTTCGCCTACGAGCACGCTCTCGCGGGCTATCTGCCGGCATGAAGCTGCTCGTCACCGGCGCGACCGGCTTCCTGGGCTGGCGCACGACGATCCTGCTGCGGGCTCGCGGCCACGACGTGGTGGCGCTCGCGCGGCCCGGCGGGGCCCACCGCGCGGCACCCGATGCACTCGACGCCGTGCGGCTCGACGCCGGCGACCCTCGCGCTCGCGAGCTCATCGCGGGCTGCACCGCGGTGCTGCACTTCGCCGGCGTTCCCGATCCGGCCCGCGCCCGGGCCGACCCGGCCCGCGCGGTGCGGGAGAACGCCGGCACCACCCTCAACCTGCTCGAGGGCTGCCGTGAGCACGGCGCCGGACTCGTGTATCCCTCGACGGTCCGGGCCGCCCGGGACGACGCCCGCGATCCCTACGCCGCGTCGAAGCACCTCGGCGAGGAGGTGTGCCGCACCCACCCCGCGCCAGCGACGGTCGTGCGGCTGACGTCGGTGTTCGGGCCGGGCCAGGTCGCCCGGGAGGGCGCCACCGGCGCGATCGCGGCGTTCGCCGAGCGCGCGCTCGCGGGCCGGCCGATCGTCATTCCCGGCGATCCCCGGCGCACGCGCGACTTCCTCTTCGTCGACGATCTCGTCGCAGCGCTCGAGGGCCTCGCGGGCCACGGCCCGTGGAACGAGATCGTCGTCGCGGCCAGCGGCATCGACACGCCGCTCCTGGAGGCCGCCGAGCTCGTGCGCGCGGCGGCGGGATCGTC
>CAZEKK010000477.1:0-1638 GCA_964512905.1 uncultured Solirubrobacteraceae bacterium | reverse complement strand
GATGCCGTATCCGCCCACAGTTTTTTCCCATTCTTCTTCGGGGAGTTCAAATCCATGTTCTGTGTAAATTTCATGCCAGACCAACACTTCGGTCGTTTCTGTATCAAGGATCAGCCCGTCAAAATCAAAGATCAAAGCTCTTAACATATTATGGAAACCGCCTGACAAATTCTGAAATCGCTTCCCAGATTTTTATATCGCTTATGCCTTCGGTATTAATCACCCCCAGCACCAAGAGTGCAGCGGGTTTCATGGCGCGATATTCGCGTTGAGCATCTGAGTCGGTGTTGAAGAAACGAGTGTGATCCATCCAGCCGAAGATGATCAATGAAACCGAAACATAGCCGTTACCGCGCTTGAGTGTAATGCGTGCGCCGTCTTCGTGTACTTCATCAGAAAGAATCAACCCGCCCTCGGCACTGACCGAACCGATGGTGCGTCCTTTATTGAAAATATTCCACTTACTCATCCGATTCCATCCTGCTCATTTGCGTAGGTTGAATGCGCGCATTATTGGGCACCACACGTGCAGGCTGGGTTTCCTTCACCAGTCGCGCAAGATATTTCACCATCACAGCCTGCCTTGGCAAAGCGGTAGCGCCGAGATCTTCCAGCACCCATTCAAGCCAGGCTTGATAAGAACGAACGTTAATATATACGGGTCGCCCGCGCCGGTCTGTGAGGCTATTGATCAAAGAGATGATGGTTTCACCCACATCGGCAGCATCTGGCGGTATCAACGGGGTAAGCATCACGCCATAAACCCCATAGCTGACATTGGCGTAGGAATGTCCATCACTGTAAATAAAACCATCCGGGCGTTTTGGCGCAGGTTCAATGAGATGCAGCAACGGCGGCACGATCTGATAATGCAGACTCTGCACCGCAGGCAAATTGACAGATTGCATGCGCTTCCAACTTCGACCTGGGTCTGATACGGTTTTCTGAATCTGACTCACATCCCAAACCCGTTGCCAGGCATACACCGCAAAGCCTGAACGGCGTAAGGCAGTAAATACGTCGCTGGTTTCTTCCACTTCAGCCATGACGTGAAACGCCTGCCATTCTCCCGCCTGTGCAGACAGATGTTCGATCAATTCAGGAAGGTTCGGGTCGTTGAGGTTAAAGCGCGGAGCAAGATAAAGTAATTTTGCAAAGGGTTCTCCGCGTGTATGAATAATGCCCCCCAGCAAGGATACGTCTTCTGTTTTTTTCAATGCTGCATACAAATGACGCGCCGGGTTCACGTATGCCAGCAAGCCCATGGCACCCAGAGGATGTCCGCGCGTTAATGCCCGCGCAATATCGAGAGTCAAAACATCGTTTCGATAGCGCGCAAGGGTGGGAAGATCAAGCAGGTCAAGAGGACGGGTGGTCATGGTATTTATGGGGCACACAGAACTGCATGCCCCATAAATATATCACGATGCCAGCGAGATGAAATACTCGTGGAAGCGTGTATCGTCGGTTAATTCTGGGTGAAAGGATGTTGCCAGCAACTGTCCCTGATGGGCGGCAACGATGCGCCCATCTTCCAAAGCAGATAACACCTTGGCACTTCCACTCACAGACTCAATGACTGGTCCACGGATAAACACGGCATGATAAGGATGTTCTGTACCCGTGGCTTTGTACAAC
>CAZEKK010000476.1:0-1653 GCA_964512905.1 uncultured Solirubrobacteraceae bacterium | reverse complement strand
CCGGGCAGGCGTTCGGCTGGGCGTGGAAGCGCCGGTCGGCCGGGTCGTCGTACTCGGCCTGGCAGGCCGGGCACATCGCGAACGCCGCCATCGTCGTGTTCGGCCGGTCGTAGGGGACGCCGCGAACGATCGTGAAGCGCGGCCCGCAGTTCGTGCAGTTCGTGAACGGGTAGCGGTGGCGGCGGTCACCCGGATCGAAGACCTCGCGCAGGCAGTCGTCGCACGTCGCCGCATCGGGCGTCACCGGCGCCACGGGCGCGCCGCCGGCGCTCGCGGCGATTTCGAAGTCCGGCGCGCCGGTCGGCGCGATCGCCTCGGACGTGACGCGCTCCACCACCGCCAGCGGCGGCGCCTGGTCGGCGAGGGCGCGGACGAAGGCGTCGACGGCATCGGCCGGTCCCTCGGCCTCGACGACGACGCCACGGGCGTCGTTGAGCACGAAGCCCGCGATCCCGCGCTCGGCGGCGAGGCGGTGGACGAAGGGGCGGTAGCCGACGCCCTGGACCGTGCCGTCGACGCGGGCACGGACGCGGACCGCGCCGGCCGCAGGCGGGGCGGTCGGTCCGGGCGCCGCCGGCCCAGGCCCGGCCGGTCCGGGCGCGGCGGGGCGGCTCACGCCGGTCCGGCCTCGATCGCCTCGCGCAGCACGTGCCATGCGCTGGCCTGGGCCTCCTGGATCCGGGGGATGTGCTCCGAGCGGGTCACGACGACGTGGTCGGCGAGGCGCTCGCCGGCGATCTGGCCGCCGTCGTAGCCGACGAAGGCGACCGTCAGGAGGCCGCGGCGGCGGCCCTCGGCGAGCGCGGCGATCACGTTCGCCGAGCCGCCGCTGGTCGTGAAGGCCAGCAGCGCGTCGCCCGGGCCGCCGTGCGCGATCACCTGGCGGGCGAACATCGCCTCGACGCCGATGTCGTTGGCGAGCGCGGTCAGGATCCCGGCGTCCTGGGTGAGATCGAGCGCCGGCCGGGCGGGGAGCGTGACCGGCGGGAACGCCAGGTCTGCGACCGCATCGGTGGCGTCGGTGGCCGAGCCGCCGTTGCCGAGCGCCAGCACCCGCCCGTCGGCGTCGAGGCGCGCGCGCAGGCTCGCGGCGGCGGCGAGCAGCGTCGCCGCGTTGTCGGTCAGCGTCGCCGTCCGCAGCGCGCCGATCTCGTCCGCCTTGGCCGCCACGGATCCGCGGACGTCGGCGAGGACGGCGTCGAGGTCGTGCTCGCGCTCGGCGAGGAACGGATAGAGGAAGCTCGATGCCCCGGCGTCCTGGGGCGGCCGCTCGGTGCGGCCCTCGAGCAGGCCGCGGTGCTCGAAGAAGACGTGGACCAGTTCCCACAGGAGGTGGTAGGCCGTCTCGGCGGTCTCCTGGCGAATGAACGGGTCGGCCGCGGCCACGACGAAGTCCCACTCGGCGCCGGCCGCCGACCACGCCACGGTCAGGCAGCCGCGCGCCCGGCACTCGGCCAGCGCCTCCGCGGCATCGGGATCGCCTTCGTCGGTGCCGAACACCATCGCGATGTCGTGCGGGCCGGCGTGGGCGGCCGCCTGGGCGGCGAGCGGCCCGCCCTCGGGGCCGAGCGCCAGCGCCGGCAGCGCCCGCTTGCCCACGATCACCGGGTGCACGAACTCGACCGAGACGTGGCGGGCGTCCGAGCGCGCCGC
>CAZEKK010000475.1:0-1659 GCA_964512905.1 uncultured Solirubrobacteraceae bacterium | reverse complement strand
CGCATGCTCTTCATCCACGGAAGCTGGACCCGGACGTGCGCCGAGCGCCCGGTGAGCCGCTCGTAGACCGCGTTCAGCCGCGAGAGCAGCTTCGCCACCACGATCATCGACGCGATGATCCCGACCAAGACGAGCACGTAGGGGCCCATCCGCGGGTCGGTGGACTCCTGGAGCTTCGAGGCGATCCACAGCCACAGGACCGGGATGCCGATCCACAGGAACACGCTGCCGATCGCCATCAGAGCGATGATCGCCGCGGCGACCGCGCGGCGCGCGGGGGGCGGCGGAGCGGGCGGCTCGCTTGCGGAAGGCGCCGGTGGATCGACCGTGCGGGGCGTTGCGGCCATCATCGGAGGATACGGGCCGACGGCCACGCTTCCTATCCGGCCGGTCCGCCGAGCTACCAGGCCTGCTCGGCGCCGCAGCCGGGGCAGTGCACCGAGGCGGTCACGTCCGCCCGGAAGCCCGCGCCGCAGGGGCAGGCGTACAGCGCCCGGTCCTGCGGCGTCGCCGTGATGACCGCGGCGTCGGGCCCGTCGGCGTGGTGGCCCCTGGGGGCGGTGTCGATCTGAGTGACGGTGGCGTGGACCATGGGTTCCGCCGGGTGACAACGTCCGGGACGCCCGCGGGTTTCTGAGATCGGGCCTTCTTCACGCGATGCCAACATCCTGCCGCTGCGCCCGTTCGCAGCGGATGTGGCGCCGCGGCGCCCGCGGGCACCGCGACCGGCCGGGCCGTCTGGGATACTTCACGCCGATGGATCCCTCCCGCAAGCGCCGGATCCGGCTGGTGGTCGCGCTGACCGCCGCCGTGCTGCTTTCCGGAGCCCTGGCCTACACGAGTTTCAGCGCCTCCAGCGAGGCGAAGGAGCCCAGCCAGCTCGCCGCGGACGCGCAGGCCGGGAAGAGCTACGAGCTGACCGGAAAGGTCGCGGCCGGATCGGTCAAGCGCGACGGGAACACGATGACCTTCCGGGTGCGCGACCGCAGCGGGACGACCTCGGTGCCGGTGCGCTACACGGGCGCGGTGCCCGACCCGTTCCGCGAGGGCCGCGAGGTCATCGTCACGGTGCGCAAGGACGGCGACGTCTTCGTGGGCGAGAAGGATTCCCTCGTCACGAAGTGCCCTTCGAAGTTCAGCAAGGGCGAGCAGTCCTCCTGAGGCCGCGCCGGTGCTGACCGTCGGCCGCGCCTGCCTGCTGATCGCCGTCGCGATCGCCCTGTACGGGATCGTCGCCTCGGTCTACGGCGCGCGCGCGCGGCGCCAGGAGTACGTCGACTCCGGCCGGCGCGCGGTCTACGCGCTGGCGATCGTGCTGACGGCCGCGTTTGCGATCCTCGAGGCGGCGTTCCTGCGCTCGGATTTCGGCTTCGAGGTCGTCGCCTCGCACTCGTCGACCACGACACCGACGTTCTACAAGGCGACCGCCGTCTGGTCCTCGCAGGAGGGATCGCTGCTGCTGTGGGTCTGGCTGCTGGCCCTGTGGTCGAGCCTCGTGCTGGCCTTCACCCGCAGGCGGATGCGCGAGGTGGCGCCGTACGCGACCGCGGTGCTGTGCGGGTTCGCCGCGGTCTTCGGCCTGATGCTGGTCGCGCTCGCCAACCCGTTCACCGCGGCCAGTCCCGTGCCGGCCGAGGGCCTCGGGCTCAACCCGCTCCT
>CAZEKK010000474.1:0-1663 GCA_964512905.1 uncultured Solirubrobacteraceae bacterium | reverse complement strand
CACTCCGTCGACGGTGCCCGCGCCGGGCCCTCCGGCGCCCGCCGGGTAGCCTGCCACCCATGTCGACCGATACCCAGCCGCAGACCCAGTTGCATGGCGGGCGCTTGATCGCGCGCCGGTTGAAGGCCCATGGCGTGCGCAAGCTGTTCACGCTGTCGGGCGGCCACCTCTTCTCGATCTACGACGGCTGCCGCGAGGAGGGCATCGACCTGGTCGACACACGCCACGAGGCGACGGCGGCGTTCGCGGCGGAGGGCTGGGCCAAGGTGACGCGGGAGACCGGGGTGTGCGCGCTGACCGCCGGGCCGGGGGTGACGAACGGGATGAGCGCGATGGGCTCGGCGCTGCAGAACCACTCGCCGATGGTGGTGCTGGGCGGCCGCGCGCCGCAGATGCGCTGGGGGCAGGGGTCCCTGCAGGAGATCGACCACGTGCCGTTCGTGGCCCCGCTGACCAAGCTGGCGGCGACGGCGACCGAGACGGCGCAGATCCCGAGGATGGTCGACGAGGCCTTCGCGGTGGCGGCGGCCGGCCATCCGGGGCCGGCGTTTCTGGACTTCCCGCTGGACGTGGTCTTCATGCACGTCGACGAGGAGCCCGCGGCCGCTCCGATGGCGCCGGCGCCGTGGGAGGGCGTGGGCGCCGACGCGGATGCGGTGGAGCGCGCGGCGGCGCTGCTGGCGGCCGCCGAGCGGCCGGTGATCATGGCCGGCACGAACCTGTACTGGGGCCGCGGGGAGCGGGCGCTGGTGGACCTGGCCGAGGCGCTGGGGATTCCGGTCTACCTCAACGGCCTGGCGCGCGGATGCGTCCCCGCCGACCATCCGCTGTTCTTCTCCCGGACGCGCTCGACGGGCCTGAAGGGCGCCGACCTGGCGCTGGTGATCGGGGTGCCGCTGGACTTCCGGCTGGGGTTCGGGGCCTCGATCGGCGAGGAGACCGGGATCGTGGCCGTCGACCTCGCCGCGCCCGAGCGCCCGCATCCGCGCCCGGTGGCCGAGGAACTGTCCGGGGCGCTGCCCGCGACGCTGGACGCGCTGCGCGCCGAGGCGGTCGCGGGCGGGGCCGGCCCGGGGCGCAGCGAGGCGTGGGTCGCGCACCTGCGCGCCGAGGAGGACGCCAGGCGCGCCGCCGAGCAGGCGGAGCTGGCCGACGACCGTGCGCCGCTGCACCCGCTGCGGATCTACCGCGAGCTGGCCGCGATGCTGGACCGCGACGCGATCGTGGTCGGTGACGGCGGGGACTTCGTCTCCTACGCCGGCCGCGTCGTCGACTCCTACCAGCCCGGCTGCTGGGTGGACCCCGGCCCCTACGGCTGCCTGGGCGCGGGGCCCGGCTACGCCTTGGCCGCCAAGCTCGCCCACCCCGGCCGCCAAGTCGTGCTGCTGCTCGGCGACGGCGCCTTCGGGTTCTCCGGAATGGAGTTCGACACCCTCGCCCGCCACGGCGTCAACGTCGTCGGCGTCATCGGCAACAACGGCATCTGGGCGCTCGAGCACCACCCGATGATGTTCCTCTACGGCTACTCGGTCGCGGCCAAGCTGCGCCCCGAGACCCGCTACGACCAGGTCGCCGAGGCGCTGGGCTGCCACGGCGAACTCGTCGCCCGCCCGGATGAGCTGCGCCCCGCGCTGGAGCGTGCCTTCGCCGCCGGTGTGCCCGC
>CAZEKK010000473.1:0-1666 GCA_964512905.1 uncultured Solirubrobacteraceae bacterium | reverse complement strand
TCGCCGCCGTTGAAGAAGTACGTGACGTGCGCGTACTTCTCGGTCTCGGCGACGTGCAGCTGGCCCTTGCCCGTCGCCGCCACGACCTTCGAGAGGGTGACCGACGGGCGGTCGGGCGGGTAGGCGACCGGGTACGGCCACCCCTCGACGTACTCCGTCATCGTCGCCAGGCGCTCGACCGGCTCCGCGCCGCCGCGGTCGATCTCGTCGAACCCGGGCTCGGCGAGCGCGCGGACGATCTCGCGCATCCGGTCCGGACGGAAGTTGAAGCAGATGACGGCGTCGCCCGGGCGGATCCGGGCCTCCTCCCCCACGGTCGTCGCCTCGATGAACTCGTCGGTCTCGCCGCGCGCGTAGGCGGCGCGGGCGGCCGCCTCGCCGTTCTCCGCGTGGTGCGGCGCCCGACCGTGCACGAGCAGGTCGTAAGCGGGCTGGATGCGCTCCCAGCGCTGGTCGCGGTCCATTGCGTAGAACCGGCCGATCGCCGAGCCGATGCGCGCGTTGCCGGCCCGCGCGCACCAGCCGTCGACGGTCGCGAGGTAGCCGGCGCCGCCGTCGGGGAACGTGTCGCGCCCGTCGGTGAAGGCGTGGACGCAGACGTCGGGGACGCCGGACGCACCGAGCGCCGTGATCAGCGCCTCGAGGTGCTTCCAGCCCGAGTGCACGCCGCCGTCGGAGACGAGGCCGAGGAGGTGGACGCGGGGCGCGCCCTCGATCGCGGCCAGCAGCACCGGGTTGTGCGCCAGTGTGCCGTCGGCGACGGCATCGTCGATGCGGGTGAGATCCTGCCGCACGACCGCGCCGGCGCCGAGGTTGAGGTGGCCGACCTCGGAGTTGCCCATCTGGCCGTCCGGCAGCCCGACGGCCCGCCCGCACGCCGTGAGCTGGGTGTGCGGGTAGCCCGACCACAGCGCGTCGAACGTCGGCGTGTCCGCGAGGTCGACGGCGTTCCCCGGCCCCGGCTCGGCGAGCCCGAAGCCGTCGAGGATGATCAGCGCGACCGCTGGCGCGGGCAGGCCGGCCGGCCCGGGCGGGACGGTCATGCCGGCGCCGCCGCCACGATCGCCGCGAACGAGTCGGCCTCGAGGCTCGCCCCGCCGACGAGCGCGCCGTCGCAGTCCGGCAGCGCGAGCAGCTCGGCGGCGTTGTCGGGCTTGACGCTGCCGCCGTAGAGGACGCGCACGCGGGCGGCCTGCTCGGGCGAGCGCGCCGCGACGAGCGCCCGCACGAAGGCAACTGCCTCCTGCGCCTGGTCCGGGGTCGCGACCTTGCCGGTGCCGATCGCCCAGATCGGCTCGTAGGCGATCACGACGTCGGCGAGCCGCTCGTCGGGCAGGTACTCGAGATCCTCCTGCACCTGGTGGCGCAGCTTGCGCTCGGTGTCGCCGGCCTCGCGCTCGGCCTCGGTCTCCCCGACGCAGAGGATCGGCACCAGGCCGGCGTGCAGCGCCGCCGGAACCTTGGCCGCCAGCGCGCGGTCGGTCTCCCCGAAGAGCTCGCGCCGCTCGGAGTGGCCGAGGACGACGCCGTGGACGTCGATCTCGGTGAGCATCGGGGCCGACACCTCGCCGGTGAAGGCGCCGTGGTCGGCCTCGTGCATCGTCTGGGCGTAGATCTGCACGCGCGAGCCGCGCGTGGAGTCCACGAGCGCCTGCAGCGCCGTGAA
>CAZEKK010000472.1:0-1680 GCA_964512905.1 uncultured Solirubrobacteraceae bacterium | reverse complement strand
GGCAGGCGGCGGCGTGGCGGCGGCAGGCGGCGGCGTGGCGGCGGCAGGCGGCGGCGTGGCGGCGGCAGGCGGCGGCGTGGCGGCGGCAGGCGGCGGCTCGACCTGGGAGATCTCGGTCGCGCCGGCCGTGGAGCCGCCGATGGCCGCGGCCGCGCCGGCCGCCGCCGGCTCGACCACGGTGGCGCCACGGGCCGCGGGCGCTGGCGGCGGCGCCGTCGCGGCGATCGCGGCGGCGGCCGCCTCGAGCGCCGCCACCATGTCGCGTCCGGTGGCGAACCGGTCCTCGGGCTTCTTCGCCATGGCCCGCGCGATCACGCCGTCGACGGCGGCGTACTCGGGGCGCACGTCGGCCAGGCGCGGCGGCGGCTTCTCGAGATGCGCGTACATCAGCGATGCCTCGCTATCGGCGTGGTACGGCGGCGTGCCCGCCAGCGCCTCGTAGAGGACGCAGCCCAGCGCGTAGAGGTCGGCGCGCCCGTCGACGTCGTCGCCGCGGATCTGCTCGGGCGCGGCGTAGTCGCGCGTGCCGAGGAAGCTGCGGTGCTGGGTCAGCTGGCGCGAGGCGACGGTCTTCTTCGCCAAGCCGAAGTCCGCGAGGTAGACGTGCTCGCGCTCCCCGGGCGCCGACCCGGGCGAGATGAGGATGTTGTGGGGCTTGACGTCGCGGTGCACGAGGCCGTTCGCGTGCGCCGCATCGAGCGCCCGGGCGGTCTGCCCGATGACGTTGGCAGCCCGGTCGACGTCGAGCGGGCCCTCGGTGTGCACGACGGCGGCGAGGTCCGAGCCGGCGACCAGCGGCATCGAGATGAAGAGCTGCCCCTCGGCCTCGCCGGCGTCGAAGATCGGAACGATGTTCGGGTGCCCGATCCCGGCGGCGGCGTCGGACTCGCGCAGGAAGCGGGCCCGGAAGCTCTCGTCGGAGCCCAGCGCCGGGTCGAGCACCTTCAGCGCGACGATGCGGTCGGGGTGCCGCTCGCGAGCGCGGTACACGACGCTCATGCCTCCGCGCCCGATCACCGACTCGACGACGTAGTCTGCGAACTCGGTCCCGGGCTGGAGGCTGGCGCCGCTCATCGTGAGGGGTGTTCTACCACCGCACGGCCCCGCGCCGGGCGGCCGCTGGCCGCGCGGTGGCGCCGGAGCCGCCAAATCGCTAGCGTCCGGAGGCAGCCATGTGGCTGATCAGCACCACCACGGAAGGCGAGCGCTCGGTCGTCATCGGCGAGGGCGAGGCCGTCATCGGGCGCCAGGACGAGTGCGCCGTGGTCCTCGACGACCCCAAGGTCTCGCGCCACCACGCCGCTGCGCGCCTGCAGCCCGACGGCCGGGTCGAGATCCGCGACCTCGGCTCGTCGAACGGAACCTGGGTCGGCGATCAGCGGATCAGCGCGCCGGTCCTGCTGGGCGACGGCGACACGTTCCGCGTCGGCCAGACGGTCCTGCGCCTGAGCGCCGCCGATCCCGACGGGGTCACGACGATCGACCAGCCGCCCGCCGCACGCGGCGTCGCCGCTGCACCCGCCGCCGCTGCACCTCCCGCCGCCGCGGCCGCTGCCGCCGCCGCGGGCGCGGCCGCCGCGCCCCAGGCGGCCGGCGCCCAGCCCGCCGGCTCGGCGGACTTCAGCGCGGCGCCCCGCAGCCAGTCGGCGATCGAGCGCCTCCGCCTCGGCAAGGCGGTCA
>CAZEKK010000471.1:0-1681 GCA_964512905.1 uncultured Solirubrobacteraceae bacterium | reverse complement strand
TTCTACGACCCCGAGCTCGACGAGGGCTGCGCCTTCGAGGAGCTGATCTCGTTCCACGGCGGACTCGGCGGGCCGCAGACCCGGCCGTTCGTGCTGCACCCGATCGACTTCCCGACACCCGACGAGAAGGTGATCGGCGCCGAGGCGCTGCACCGGCTGCTCGTCGGCTGGCGACGGCGGCTGCACGGCGGGCCGGCACTCGGGTCCGGTCCGCCCGACGTGCCTACGTCGGACCCGACGCCCGCCGCTCCTCGATCGGCACCTCGCCCGACGGCTCGGTGATCGCGGGCGGCGGCCAGGGGCCGTACCAGTTGTCGCGGGCGCCGTCGAGGGTCACGGCGGTGCCGCTGAACGCCCGGCCGAGCGGCGAGGCCAGCATCGCCACGAGCCAGGCGTGCTCCTCCATGCGCCCCAGACGCTGCAGCGGGACGCTGCGCGCCGCGCCGGCGAACACCGCCGGCGGATACTTGCGCAGCGACGGCGTGTCGTAGTGGCCGGCGGCCGCGGCGACGACCGTGATCCCGTCGTCGCGCCAGGCCGCGGCGAGGTCGCGCGTCAGGGCTTCGACCGCCGCCCGGGCCGCGCCGGAGTGCGCCATGCCCGGCATCCCGTGGTGGGGGGAGAGCGTGACGTTGACGATCGTTCCGCCGCCCGCCGGCCGCATCGCCCGGTCCGCCGCCGCCTCGCACATCGCCAGGGTGCCCGCGACGTTGAGGTTCCAGACGGCCCGCCACCCCTTGGGCTCGATCATCTCGGCCGGCGCGAAGTACTGGCCGCCGGCGTTGTTGACGAGGATGTCCAGGCGGCCGTGGCGGGCCAGGGCCGCGTCCACGAGCGCCGCAGCCCCGTCCGCAGTGCGGATGTCGCCGGGCACCGCGGCGCAGCCGGGTCCGAGGTCCGCCGCCGCCGCCTCGAGGACGTCCGCGCGCCGCCCGGCGATCAGCACCTCGGCGCCGCAGGCGCGCAGTTCGGCCGCCGTCGCCTTGCCGAGGCTCGTCCCGCCCCCGGTCACGAGCGCAACGCGACCGGCGTGGAGGTCGGGGGCGAAGATGCGTGACGGGGCGGGCACGGCAGCGCCCATCCTGCCGGACGCTCAGGCCTGCTGCTTGGCGGCCGCTGCGCCGTCCATCACGCCGCCGCCTCCGACGGCTGCGGCTGCGGCTGGCCGGCGCGGGCCTCGGCGGCGTGGTCGCGGGAGTCCTTGCTGCGGATCAGCACCGCCGCCATCACGGCGCCGACCACGGCGAACCCGGCCCCCGTCTGGAAGGCGGCCTGGAAGCCGTCGGTCAGCGCCGCCGGCACGTCCGGGCGGCCGCTGGCCTGCGCCAGCCGGTCGTCGGTGACCCCGTTGGCGACCGCGGCGAGGATGGCCAGGCCGAGCGCGCCGCCGATCTGCTGGGAGGTGTTGATGAGCCCCGACGCGAGGCCGGCCTCGCGCGGGGCCACCCCGCTGACCGCGGCGATCGTCACCGGGACGAAGGAGAACCCGAGCCCCACGGCGGCCAGCAGCGACGCCGGGAGGACGTTCGCGAGGTAGGTGCCATCGGGGCTGACCTGCGCAAACCACGTCAGTCCGGCGGCGATGAACAGCAGGCCGGTGATCATGATCGGCTTGAAGCCGACCCGGGTCACGAGCTGCGAGGCCACGCCGGCGGCGATGATGATGGTCAGCGCCAGCGGC
>CAZEKK010000470.1:0-1682 GCA_964512905.1 uncultured Solirubrobacteraceae bacterium | reverse complement strand
CGGGCGATCACGAGGCGCTGGATCTCCTGGTCGCCGGTGATCATCGCGGTGTTCGCGCCGCTGGCCGTGCGGCGGCACCGCCGGGCGGCCGGCCGCTATGAGGTGGCGTGTTCCGCGGCCCCGCGGGCCCGCGGAATGGACCGCCCAGGGCCGGCGGACCTACCTGCCGGCCGCGGCGGCGGCCAGGGCGCGGGCGACTTGGCGGGTTTCGGCGGCCTGCTTGGCGGCCTGGGTGCCGGCGAGGGCCAGGGCGGCCGAGGGCGTCACGGCCGGCGGGGGGGCGGGTGCGGTGAGGATGCGCCTGGTGAGGGCCCTGCGCTCGGCCCGCGTGAGCCCGGCGGCCGTGGCCAGCGCCGCGATGTTGCGGGTGATCAGGCGTCGGAAGGCCGGCCCGCGCGGAGCGGTCGCCGCGGCGGCGAGGATCCGGGCGTCGTAGGGGCGCAGGAACTTCACGAGCGGGGCGACGAGGCGGGGGACTGCGGCGGTGCGGCGGGCCTTCTCGCGGGCGCACTTCGCCCCGGCGAGGTATTGGCGGGCGGCGGTGCGCGGGCTCTTGGTCAGCGCGGTGGTGCCGCGGTCGATGGCCTGGGCGATGCAGCGGTCCAGCGCGCCGCTGCGCAGCTGGTTGGCGATCAGCGCCTTCGCGGCGGTGCGGGTGCGCCTGGGGAGCGTGCGGGGCAAGGCGATCCGCCCGGGGTGGGTCGCGGCTGGCCGGGCGATCCGGCGCCAGTTGCGGTCCGGCGGATCCTCGGCGACGCGGCCCCAGTAGGTCGCCTCGGTGCTGGCCCACCAGGCCAGGACCACGTTGCCGGCGGCCAGAGCGCCCAGGGGGCCGATGAGCGGCGCCGTGACGGTGCCGGCCCCGGCAGCGGCCGACCCAGCCCCGAAGACCGCCGCGAGGCCTCCCCAGAAGATGTAGCGATCCTCCCACGTCCGCTTCTGCTCGGTCGCGGCGTCCTTCTGCTCCTGGGTCTTCTCCACCGGGCACGCGCCGATCAGCACCCGGTCGGCCGCCGCGTGGGCCCCCGGCTTCCCGCTGCCGCGGGCCGTGATCGTGAACTTCCGGCCGTCGCTGTCGGTCGCCGTGCCGGTGGCCGAGGTGCCGTCGCACGACAGCGTCATGCGGAACGTGGCGGTGTAGCCGCGCGAGCCCCTCACGGTGAAGGTGTAGATCCGGCCCGACGCGGTCCCGGTGCTGGTGTACGGAGAGCCGGTTCCGGTCACCGACCCCCCGCGCTGGACGAAGTCGATCTCGAAGACGTAGACGCCGGGGCACCCGGACACCCCGCTGATGCAGGTGTCGGTGAAGGCCCAGTGCCCGGTCCAGTCGGCGTTCTTGGCGGCGAGGGCGGCGGGTGCCGTCGTCGCGGGCGCTGCGGCCGCGCCCGGCGCGGCCAGCGGCCCGGCGAAGGCCGCGGCCAGGGCCAGAGCGGCGGCGAGCGTCATGCGGAGCGTCGTCATTCGGAATCCTTTCGGGTCCTGGCTGGCGTCACGGCGCTCCCTGGCGACGGCACGGCCTGAGACGGACGCGACTATTCCATCGCCGCTAGCCCGGCGCAAGTCGCCGCCGTACGCGTGATGGCGCACGCCCGGCGCCGGTGACCCGGGCCGGCGCGAGGACGGAACCGCCCTACCGCACGTGCACGCCGCTGATCGCTCGGGCGATCACGAGGCGCTGGATC
>CAZEKK010000469.1:0-1683 GCA_964512905.1 uncultured Solirubrobacteraceae bacterium | reverse complement strand
CGCGCGGCCCGATCGGGTTGACGTTGCCCCAGTAGGTCTCCGGCTGGGGGTGCACGAGCGGGTCGCCGTAGACCTCGCTCGTGGAGGCGAGCAGGAACCGCGCCCGGTGGAGCTTGGCGAGCCCGAGCGTGTGGTGGGTGCCGTGGGAGCCGACCTTGAGCGTGTGCAGCGGCAGCCGCAGGTAGTCGATCGGCGACGCCGGCGAGGCGAGGTGGTAGACGAAGTCGACCGCCTCGTCGACCCAGTAGGGGTCGATGATGTCGACGTTGAGGTGCCTGAACTCGGGCACGCGGATGTGCGCGATGTTGGCCAGCGAGCCGGTCTCGAGGTTGTCGACGCAGATCACGCGGTGGCCGCGGCGCAGCAGTTCGTCGCAGAGATGCGATCCCAGGAAGCCGGCGCCGCCGGTGACGAGCGAGGTGGGCATGCGGCGGGAGGCTAGCGATCAGGCGGGCCGGTTCGCGGGCCGGTCCGTGCGCCGGCCGCAGGAGGTCAGCGGGCCGCGCGCGCAAGGTAGACGCGATGCCCGGGCGCGAACCGGACGCCGCCGTAGCCCCGGAGCGGCCGGGCCGTGAACCCGGCGGCGCGCAGCGCGGCCAGCGTCGGTGCGGAGCGGTGCAGGCGCTGGCGATGGACCGTCTCGGCGCGGCGGTACCCCTCCCCGGCGGCCCGTGTGAAGGTGGTCATGCGCCGCTCGAGCGTGAGTGCCTGCGCGTCCTCCTCGGCCTCGACCAGGATCGCCCAGCTGGCTCCGAGCGCATGCGAGCGGACCGGGCCGCCGCCGGGGATGCGGCCGGGTCCGGCGAGGTCGAGCATGAACAGGCCGCCCGGCCGCAGCGCCGCGTGCACTCGGTCGAACACGCTCCGCAGCACCGCGCCGGTCGGATCCTCGGCGGTGGCGTAGTTGAGCACCTCCCCGATGGCGGCGACCGCGTCGCAGCCCGGCAGGTCCACATCCTGCGCGGCGCCGACGACGAAGCGCCCGGAGGGCACCCGCCGGCGCGCGAGATCCACCATCGCCTGGCTCGAGTCGATCCCGTGCACGTCGTGCCCGGCCTCCGCGAGGGCCGCGGCCGTGATCCCGCTGCCGCATCCGAGTTCGACGACCGTGGCGCGGCCGATCCCGCTCACCGCAAGCGCGGCAACGAGGTCGCCGGCGGCCGCCGCCGCGAGCGCCCCGAAGCCGTCGTCGTGGATCCGGGCAAGATCGGCGTCGTAGGGCCCCACGGGGAGAATGTACCCGCGCACATTACGCTTCCCCTCCGTCACGACCCGAAGGAGACCGATGCCCGCCAGCCCCTTCGTCGAAAAGCTCAACGAGCAGATCGGCCACGAGTTCGCCGCCTCGCAGCAGTACATCGCCTGTGCCGCGCACTACGACGACGAGACGCTGCCGCAGCTCGCAGCCTTCTTCTACCGCCAGGCGGTCGAGGAGCGCAACCACGCGATGATGATGGTCCAGTACCTCCTCGACGCCGGAGAGCCGCCGACGATCCCGGGTGTGCAGGCGCCGCAGACCGATTTCGCCGACATCACGGCGCCGGTGGCCCTCGCCTTGGAGCAGGAGAAGCGCGTGAGCGCCCAGGTCGGCGAGCTCGCCCGCCTGGCCCGAGACGGCGGCGACTATGCCGGCGAGCAGTTCATGCAGTGGTTCATCAAGGAGCAGGTCGAGGAGGTCGCCTC
>CAZEKK010000468.1:0-1697 GCA_964512905.1 uncultured Solirubrobacteraceae bacterium | reverse complement strand
GCGGGGCCCGCGCGCGGCCTCACGCCACCCCGAGCGCCGGCAGCACCTCCCCGGCGACGACCGCCGCGACGGCGTCCGGCGCGTATGGCGCCATGAGCGCGGGCCCTTCGACGGCCAGGCGGGCACGGATGGCGGAGCCGGCGGCGTGCCGCCAGGCCGCGGCGAGCGCATCGGCGGACGGGGCCGCCGACACCAGCGCGGGGTCGAAGCGCTGCAGCAGCGCGAGCGCCTCGTAGGCGCCGGCGCCCGCCGTCGTCGCCACCGGCGTTCCCGCCGCCAGCGCCTCGAGCGCGGCCTGCCCGTAGCCCTCTCGTGCCGTCGCGCTCACGAAGGCCCGGGCCCGGCGCAGCAGCGCGAGCCACGCGTCGTGGGGCAGCGCGCCGGCCCACTCGAGGCCGGGCGGCTCGGCCACGCCGCGAGCGCGCAGGTGGGCGCGGCCGGCCTCCGCCGTGAGCCCAGCCACGACGAGCCGCTCGCCGGCGGCGCCCACTCGAGCCCACGCCTCGGCGACGATCTCGAGCCGGCGCAGCTTCGGGTAGGCGCCGTAGGTGACGGCGGCGATGTCGCGACCGCCCGCATCCAGCGGCGGCTGGTCGGCCTCGGCGCCGCCGCCCCCGGACCGGGCCGGGTCGCTGCCGCCGGGACGTGCGGTGGCGGGCGCGCAAGCCGGACGCGGGCTGCCCGCGCCGGCGATCGGGACCGGCAGCGGGATCACCCGGGGCGCCCCGGCCGCCGTCCCCACGATCTCCCGGGCCGCGGCCGCCGCCGACTCCCCGTAGGGCAGCAGCAGCGGCGCGGCCCGCAGCGCCCGGCGCTCGGCGGCCCGCTGCCAGGCGCCGGCGGGCCCGAGGCGGGTCCGCGCGGCGGGGGCGTCGAAGCGGATCGCGTACGGCACGTCGGGCCGGGGGAGGTAGGCCGCGGTCACCGTGCAGAGCACGACGGCGTCGGCGCCGCGGGCGGCCCGGGCGGCCCGGGCAGCGGCCAGCGACTCGACGAGGTCGGTCACCGTGATCTGGCGGCGCAGGCGGCCGGTCGCGCCGATCCGCACGCGCACGATCCGGCAGGCCACGCCGCAGGCCTCGATCTGCCCGGCGAGCGCCGCGTCGGCGACGCGCAGCCCCGGCGTGGTCCCCAGGGAGACGATGGCGACGGTCGTCGGCACCGGGCAAGCCTACGAGTAGCATCAGCCCGGATGGCCGATTCGCATGAGCAGCGGCCCGCCGTGGCGGCGGAGCCCGACCCCGACTTCTGGCGCGGCGTCGCGGTCGTGGTCACCGGCGGCGCGGGCTTCCTCGGCAGCGCGGTGGCGCGCGACCTCGCCGCGCTGGGCGCCGAGGTGCGGATCGTCCGCAGCGCCGAGCACGACCTCCGCGACCCGGCCGCGGCCCGCGCGGCGCTCGACGGCGGCGAGGTGGTCATCCACTTGGCCGCCAACGTCGGCGGCATCGGCTTCAACCGCCGCAACCCGGCGCCGCTCGTCTACGACAACCTCATCATGGCCGCCAACGTCTTCGAGCAGGCCCGGCAGGCCGGCGCCGGCCGCCTGGTGTCGGCCTGCACGGTCTGCGCGTACCCGAAGTTCACGCCGGCGCCGTTCTCCGAGGACGCGCTGTGGGACGGCTACCCCGAGGAGTCCAACGCGCCCTACGGCCTGGCGAAGAAGATGATGATCGTCCTCAGCGACGCCTACCGGCGCC
>CAZEKK010000467.1:0-1697 GCA_964512905.1 uncultured Solirubrobacteraceae bacterium | reverse complement strand
GGCGTCCCCTCCGCCGCTGCGATCGCGTCGCGGGCACCCACCGGATCACGCACGTGCCGCAGACCGCCGCCGGGGATCCGGCGCCGGCCATCTCCCGATGCCTGGCCCGGCCTGCCTCTCGCCGCCGGTCGGATCAGCGGAATCCCGCCGGCCGCCGCCCGGAATCCGCCGGCACGGCGGCATTGGACGACCGGATCCAGGAACCGACGGGTGGCGCCGAACGCCCGCGCCGCCGCCGCCCTCAGCCGGCGTCGCCGGCCGGGGGCCCCGGGACGCTCGGCGCCCGCTCGGCCTGGCGCGCCCGCGCGTGCGGATCGCGGCGGTCGGCGACGATCGACGCCGCGATGCCGATGGTGAACGCCGCGAGCACGACGCCCAGGCTGATGATCGGGCCGATCTTCACGAGGTCCTCGATCAGCAGCTTCACGGCCACGATCCCGAGCACGATGGCGATCGTCTGGCTGAGGTAGCGGAACCGGCGGATCAGGCCCTCCACCAGCACGAACAGCGCGCGCAGGCCCAGCAGGGCGAACACGTTGCCCATCCAGATCAGGAGCGGGTCGAGGGTGATCGCGAACGCGGCGGGAATGGAGTCGACGGCGAAGGCGATGTCGGCGACCACCATGCCGCAGAGGGCCAGGAACAGGGGCGTGGCGTGTCGGCGCCCCCGCTCGGAGACGAACCAGTGGCCCCCGCGGTAGCCGTCGGTGACCGGGAAGAGCCGGCGCACGGTGCGCACGACGAGGGTCTCCCCCGGCTCGGTGTTCTCGCCGATCCCCCGCAGCATCTTGTAGGCGAGATAGAGCAGCGTCGCGCCCAGGACGTAGATGACGAAGTGGAACTGCTCGATCAGCGCGACGCCGCCGAGGATCGCCAGCCCGCGCATGACGAGCGCCGCCACGATGCCCCAGAACAGCAGCCGCGGCCGCAGCTCCGTCGGCACCGCGAAGTAGGCGAACAGCAGCAGGAAGACGAACAGGTTGTCGAGCGACAGGGACCGCTCGATGAGGTAGACGGTCGTGTACTCGATCGCGGCGTCGGCGTCCCGCAGGGCCAGCACGACAACCGCGGCGCTGAGGCCGAGCACGAGCCAGCCGATGCTCCAGACAACGCCCTCGCGGAAGGTCGGCTCCCGGCCGCGGGCGAAGAAGCGCAGGTCGATCGTCAAGCAGACGACCACGACGCCCGCGAGGGCCGCCCACGGGGCGGCGTCCTGAACGAAGCCGGCGACGGCGAGCGGCGTCATCGGCGCGGGCCGAACTGGCGGCGACTCATGCGAAGAAGAACGCGATCGCGAGCACGACGTAGGTGGCGATGAGCTGAACCCCCTCGAACCAGGTCGACTCCCCCTCGTTCGTGACGTGGATCGCGATCGTCACGGCGATCAGCACCGCCGCCAGCTCGAACCCGTTGAAGACCATCGCCATCGGCGACGGGCCGACCACGAACGACACGAGGACGAGCACCGGCGCGGCGAACAGCGCGATCTGGGCGCTCGAGCCGATCGCGATGTTCACGGCGAGGTCCATCTTGTCCTTCGCGGCCACGAGCACGGCGACCCAGTGCTCGGCGGCGTTGCCGACGATCGCGATCACGATCACGCCGATGAAGAACTCGCTCAGGCCGATCGAACTGGCGGCCTCCGAGATCGAGCCGACGAGGACCTCCGACATCACGCCGACGGCGACGCCGGCGAT
>CAZEKK010000466.1:0-1713 GCA_964512905.1 uncultured Solirubrobacteraceae bacterium | reverse complement strand
CCCAGGCGCTGCTGCTGCGCCGCATGGAGGGGATGATCTTCGGCGTGCTCGGCGAGCTGCGGGCGGGCGGCGACTGGGCGGCGCTGGCGTCGGAGTACTTCGCCGGCGAGCCGCCGTCGACGCCGCTGGGCGTCACCGAGGCGCAGTGGCTGGCGGGCCGCGGCGGCGGCCGCCGGCGGGCGGCCTGACGAGGCCGATCGGCTGGTCGCTCGCCCGCGCGCCGCCCAACCCGGACCGCCGCTCAACCCGGACCGACATCCCGACCCGGACCGGCGCGTCACTCGCCGTCCGGCAGCGCCTCGAGGAAGCGGACGTCCTCGCGGTCCTGCGGCCGGTCCGCCTGGCGCTTCATGGCGAGCAGGTCCTGGCGCGCGGCGACGGGGACGACCGCGGCGCCGAGCGCGACCCGATGGGCGCGGGCGGCGAGATCCGCGAACCGACCCAGCGCCGCGGGGGGCGTCATGGCGTCGATCGGCCCGTGCGGGGTCACGAGCTTCCACAGATCGCTTGATCCGAGCAGCCCGGCGCTGGGCGGGCCTCCGGCCGGGCGCCCGTCCGGGCCCACCACCTTCGCGTCCAACGCGGCAAGCGCGGCCGCCAGCCGTGCGGCGTTCTCCGGCGACGGGTCGAAGACGATGTCCAGATCCTGCGTCAGGCGCTGCGCGCCGTGGGCCTGGAGCGCGATGCCCCCGACGGTCACGTAGTCGACCCCGTGCGCGCCGAGGACGTCGAAGATCGCCTGGGCGTCGAACGCCTCAGTCACCGGCGGTTCGGCGGCCGCGGCGCTGCTCGGCAGGCCCGGACCGCAGCGCGACACCGCGCTCCCGCGCCAGCCCGGACCGCAGCGCCGCGACGGTGCGGTTCCAGCTCACCGCGACCTGCAGGCGCTCGGCCATCGGACGCTCGCGGGCGGCGAGCACCCGCGGCCAGTCGTGCATCGCGTCACGAGGCGCCGGGCGGGCAGAGCCGGTCGGGGCGGGCGTCACGGTCGGTGAGGGTAGCGGAGGTCAGCCGCCCGGCCGCAGGCGCTGCTGCAGCAGGCGGCTGGGCTGCTCGACCCCGTCGAGCATCTCGCCGACCGAGTGGTGGGCCTCGACGGGATGGCGGAGCGGACGGCCGCGGTCGATGACGTGGCGGGTGCGGCTGCCGCGCGGTTTGCGCTCGACGTAGCCGCTGCGCTCGAGGTCGCCGATGATCGCCTCGGCCTCGGCGGGGTCGATGCCGACCTGCGCCGCGACGGCCGCCGCGTCGGCCTCGGGCTCGCGGGCCAGGCAGACCAGGACGTGGGCGTGGTTGGTGAGAAAGGTCCAGTCGTCGCGGCGGCCGTCGTCGTCGTCGTCGGGCATCGCTGGATGATCCCAGAGTCCGGGCCGATCGGTTCCGCGTCAGCGGGCGAGCATCATTCGTCCAGCAGGGCGCGGGGCTCGAGCGTGCGACCGGCAGCGGCGAGAAGCGCCGGATCGCCGCGCGCGATCGGCGGGAGGCCGAGCACGTCGACGCCGCCGAGCAGGGCCACGGTGTCGCGGTTCGAGCGCTCCATCGCGGTGGGAGCAGCCGGCCACGGCGTCATGACGACGGCACGGACCTCGAGGCCGACCGCGCGCGCCGCCTCGATGGTGAGGAGCGTGTGCGAGATCGTGCCCAGCCCGGGCCGCGCTGCGACCACGAGCGGGAGGCCGAGATCGCGGGCGTAGTCACGGATCGTGTAGCCAG
>CAZEKK010000465.1:0-1724 GCA_964512905.1 uncultured Solirubrobacteraceae bacterium | reverse complement strand
GCGCATGTCCTCCAGCACATGGGCAGCGATGGCGTCGGTTTTGTCCAGGTCTTCTTTCAGGCCGGAGGTGCAGACCCAGCGGAAAGGCCCGAACCCGTGATCGAAACACATCGGTCCCATGATATCCTCCACGTAGGAAGGGTAGCGGTATAGTCCCTCGGCCTGGTTTTTCCAGATATCGGCCCCGGCGTCGCCGGCCTCTTTGAGGAAGGCATTGCCGTAATCCCAGAAATACATGCCGTTGGCGGTCATAGCGTTGACGGCGATGACGTGGCGGTGGAGGGACTGGCGGATGGCTTCCCGGAAGGCTTCCTTGTCGCGGGTGAGCAATTGTTGGGCTTCCTCGTAGGTGTAACCCACGGGGCAATACCCCATATCGTCGATGTTGTGCAGGGAGGTTTGGTCGGAGCCCAGTTCGATGAACACCCGATCGGCGGCCAGTTTTTCCCAGAGGTCGACGATGTTGCCCTGGTAGATGAGGGCAATGGCTATTTTCTCTTTCCTGCAGCGGTCGATCCGGATCAGCAGGTCATTCAGGTCGGTGTACACGTTTTCGGCTTTCACATACCCGTCGGCGACCCGCTGCCTGACGGCGTTGGCGTCGACTTCGGCCACCACGCCCACGGCCCCGGTGATGACGGCGGCCAGGGTTTGCGCGCCCGACATGCCACCCAGGCCGGAGGTGACGTATACTTTGCCACGCAGGTCATCGGCGCCCAGGCCCATGCGGCGCCCGGCGTTGAGCAGGGTGATGGTGGTGCCGTGCACGATGCCCTGCGGCCCGATATACATGAAAGAGCCTGCGGTCATCTGCCCGTAGGAGGTGACGCCGAGGGCGTTGTATTTGTTCCAGTCTTCTTTTTTGGAATAATTGGGGATCATCATGCCGTTGGTGACGACCACGCGCGGGGCATCGGCATGGGAGGGGAAGAGTCCCAGGGGGTGGCCGGAGTATAGGACGAGGGTTTGCTCGTCGGTCATTTCGGCCAGGTATTTCATGGTCAGCAGGTACTGGGCCCAGTTTTGGAACACGGCGCCGTTGCCGCCGTAGGTGATCAGTTCGTGCGGGTGCTTGGCCACCTTCGGGTCGAGGTTGTTCTGCACCATCAGCATGATGGCGGCCGCCTGTTTGGACCGTTGCGGGTAGTCGGTGATGGGCCGTGAAAACATGGGGTAATCCGGCCGGAAACGGTGCATGTAAATGCGGCCGTACTTCTCCAGTTCGTCTGCGAATTCAGGGGCAAGCACCGGGTGTTGTGAAGGCGGAAAATAGCGCAGGGCGTTTTTGACCGCGAGCAATTTCTCCTTTTCGCTCAACACGCCTTTGATAATGCGCCTGGGCGCATGGCTGACGGCAGGCTCGTATGGTTTGGGCTGAGGGAGTTCGGAGGGGATGCCTTCCAGGATGGCTTTTTGGAACGCGGTCAGGGCTGCTTGCATTGCAGAAAAAAATTTTATGGATGTGGCGCGGGGACACCCCGCGCCACATGAAATTATCCCGCTACCAGGTTGCCGACAGCGGCGGCATAGGTGCCGTCGTTGAGTTTTCTGTGTGCTTCCTGGAAAGCGCGTATGGTCAGATCGATGTCTTCTTTCGTATGGACCGCGGTGGGGATCAGGCGCAGTATCATCGTGCCCTTCGGGATGATGGGGTAGATGACGATGGAGCAGAAGATCCCGTAGTTTTCGCGCAGGTCTTTGACGGCGGCGGCGCAGACCAGCGG
>CAZEKK010000464.1:0-1734 GCA_964512905.1 uncultured Solirubrobacteraceae bacterium | reverse complement strand
CGGTGCTGAGGCGCACCGGGAAGTACCACTCGGCCCCGTTCATCGGCTGGCTGGCGAAGGCCTGCGCGAGGCGCTGCACAGGGGTGAGGCCGTCGTTCACCCAGCCGCGCGGCGTGCCGGCCGCCGCGAGGCGCCCGATCGTGGCGTGGATCAGCGCGAGCCCCGGAGGCGAGGTCTTCGCGTCGAACGCGTAGCCGAATGCGGCTTCGTTGGTCGCCGGCACGGGCGGCTTGAGGCTGGCCGGGAGCAGCGCGAAGTCCTGGAGGGCGGACTTGGCCGCCGGCTGCTTGACGGCGTAGTTGGCGCCGAGGCTGGAGAAGACGCCGGCGGCCCATGGCAGCCCGGTGCCGAGGAGGTCGAGGTACGGCTTGGTCTTGGCCGCTTCGATCGCCTTGGGGAGTTCGGCCGCCCGCTTGGCCAGGTCGGACCGGTCCTTCGCCGTGCGCGGCTTGGACCCGCCGCCGCCGTCGATGAGCACGAGCCCGGAGAGGTCCTTGAAGCCCGGGCGGCCGGCGAAGTTCCACGACGCGTACGCGACGGCTTGGCTGGCGCCCAGCGAGTGGCCGCCGAGGATGACCTTGCGCTTGCCACCGTTGCGAGCGAGCTGCACGACCCGGCGCAGGTCGGCGATCTGGGTCTTGAGGCCCCACTCCGACCCGTAGAGCGCCTTGGTGTGGAGCGCGAGGTCGAACCGCTTGCCGTTGACCGCCTGCCCCTTGAAGTAGTAGCCGAAGGCGGTGTCCGGATTGCCCGAGGCAAAGCCGGAGAGGTCCTCGAGGTTCTGGGAGCGCCGGTCGTAGGCCCAGACCTGCAGGTTGGGCACGCGCTTGACGATGTCGTTGGCGACCGGGATGAAGTTGCCGGCGCCGCCGTTGGTGCCCGGCACGAGCAGGAGCACGCGTCCGGCGTTGGCCGGCCCGAACTTGTGAACGAACACCTTGTCGGTGGCGGCCGGCCCGGGGCCGGGCGACGGCACGACGGTCTGCTTGGGCACGGTGAGCTTCTCGGCGCTGGCCGGCGCGGCGAGCGCGAGGGCCGCGAGCAGCGCGGCGGCGAACGGAAGGCGGCGGGTCACGAAGGTTCCTTTGGTCGTCCTGACGGAGTCTCCCGACGAGCGGGATACGGACGAGACCGGCGTCTCGGATTGGCGCTGGCTGGCTGACCGGCCAGCCCGCGCCGCGCCACGGTAGCAGCGGTCTGGGACCATGGGCGCCAGTGGCCGTCGTCATCGCCTCCGACCTCGCGAAGGACATCGCCGGCGCCCCGCTGCTGCGGGGCGTCAGCTTCGCCCTGGAGCGGCGCGACCGCATGACGATCGCCGGTCGCAACGGCGCCGGCAAGACGACGCTGCTGCGGATGCTCGCCGGCGAGGCCTCGATCGACGGCGGCGAGCTGAGCTTCGGCAAGGGCGTCCGGATCGCCCTGCACGACCAGCGTCCGCCGCGCGAGCGTGATCTGAGCCTGCGCGACTACGTGCTGTCGGGCTGCGCGGAGCTCGTCGCCCTGGAGGCCGAGCTGGCCGACCTCGAGGCGGCGATGGCAGCGGGCGACGCCGGCGAGCGCACGCTCGGCCGCTACGCCGACGCGCAGGCGGCGCTCGAGCACGCCGGCGGCTACACCTGGCGCGACCAGGCGACGGCGGTCGTCCGCGGCCTGGGTTTCGTGGACGCCGACCTCGAGCGGCCGCTGCGCACCTTCAGCGGGGGCGAGCTGACCCGCGGCTCGCTGGCGCGG
>CAZEKK010000463.1:0-1744 GCA_964512905.1 uncultured Solirubrobacteraceae bacterium | reverse complement strand
GCCGTCGCCCTCGTGGACCAGAACGACTGGCAGGGCGGCATCGCCGCCGCCGTGCTCATGGCCTCCCCGCTGCGCGCTCCCACCCTCCTCACCGACGGCGGCGACGTGCCGCCGGCTACCCGCGACGCGCTCAAGCAGCTGGACCCGCGCGGAGTCCGTGCGGCCAGCGGCGCCCAGGTCGTCCGCGTCGGCGCGGCGGCCGCGCCCGACGGGTACGAGGCGTTCACGATCGAGAGCCCCGACGATCCGGCCGCCCGGGCCGCGGCCGTCGACCGCTTCCAATCCTCGCTGGCCGGGCGGCCGAGCGACCACGTGATCGTCGTGTCCTCCGATGCCCCCGAGTACGCGATGCCGGCGGCACCGTGGGCGGCGAAGTCCGGCGACGCCGTCCTCTTCGTCACCCGCACCGGCATCCCGGCGGCCACCCAGCAGGCGCTGCGGCGCCACCAGCAGCCGAAGATCTACGTCCTGGGGCCCGCCGGCGTGGTCTCCGAGCGCGTGGCCGCGGCCCTGCGCCGGTTCGGGACCGTGAAGCGGATCTCCGGCCCCGATCCGGTCAGCAACGCGATCGCCTTCGCGCGCTTCATCGACGGCCGGTTCGGCTGGGGCGTCGTCGATCCGGGGCACGGACTCGTGTTCGCCAACGCCGGACGGACGCTCGACGCCGCCGCGGCGGCGCCCATCGCCTCGACCGGCAAGTACGGGCCGCTGCTGCTCCTCCAGCAGGCCGACCGCCTGCCCGCAGCGCTGCGCCAGTACCTGCTCGACATCCAGCCGGGGTTCGACAAGGATCCGGTGCGCGGCGTCTACAATCACGGCTGGCTCATGGGCGACGAGGCCGCGATCTCGGTGCCCGTGCAGGCCGAGATCGACGGCCTGCTGGAGATCGTGCCCGTCGACACCGCCGCCCCTGGAGGCAACCAGCAGTGAGCGAAGCCGAGCATCCCGACCGCCGCCGCCCGGGCCGCGAGGTGTCCGTGCAGGACGTCCGGCAGCTCATGGGCGCGTCGACGCCGCACTTCGCCCTCCAGATCCGCAACCGGATCCGCAAGCTCATCGCGCCGCTTCCCGCCGACCACCCGGCACGCGTCGAGGGCGAGCGCGAGATCGCCCGGCTCGAGCGGCTCGGGCTCGACGGCGAGCTTCGTGGAGAAGGCCGCCAGGACGGCGAGCGACCGCTCCCCTCCCTCCAGCTGGACTCGTGATGCCTCCGCCCGCAAGCACCGCCGCTCCTGCCGCCCCGCTCGACCCCGTCGCACGGGCGCTGCCCCTCCTCGAACCGCGGATTCGTCCCGACGGACCCGGCCCGATGGGATGGGTCGACCTGCTCGGCGACGACCCGCCCGAATCGACCGGGATGACGCAGGATCTGATGCTCACCGGCATCGTGCCCGCCGTCTACGAGCGGTGGTGGCGCCCGGCGCTGGGGCGGCTGGCCAAGGGGCTGCTCGGACCCGGCATGGACGACGAACTGCGGATCGCGCGCCACCTGCTCGGACTGCGCCACGGCGACGGCGTGCTCGACGTCGCCTGCGGACCGGGCAACTTCACCCGCCACTTCGCCCACGCCGTCGGCCCCGAGGGCCTGGCGGTGGGCATCGACGCCTCGCCGACGATGCTGGCCCGCGCGATGGCCGACACGGCGCAGGACAACATCGCCTACGTCCGCGGCGACGCCGTGCGCCTTCCGTTCCGCGACGCCTCCTTCGACGCGGTCTGCTGCTTCGCCGCCCTGCACCTCTTC
>CAZEKK010000462.1:0-1752 GCA_964512905.1 uncultured Solirubrobacteraceae bacterium | reverse complement strand
CGCGTAGCTCAGTGGGAGAGCGCTCGCTTCACACGCGAGAGGTCGCTGGTTCGAAACCAGCCGCGCCCATCACCCTCCGATGCGGATCAGCTTCTTGTTGACGAACTCGTCCGCCCCGTAGCGGCCGAGCTCGCGGCCGAAGCCGGAGCGCTTCACGCCGCCGAAGGGCAGCTCGGCGCCGTCGGCTCCGACGATGTTCACGTAGAGCACGCCGGCCTCGATCGCGTCGGCGACGCGCTCGGCCTGCTCGGGATCGGTGGTGACGACGTAGGAGCCCAGGCCGTATGTCGTGTCGTTGGCGACGGCGACCGCCTCCTCCTCGGAGCCGACCTTGTAGACGTGCGCGAAGGGGCCGAAGAACTCCTCCCGGGCCGCGTCGTTGTCCGGGCTGATGTCGGTCAGGACGGTCGGCGACCAGAAGTTCCCGTCGCGGGTGCCGCCCATCGCGACCGTCGCGCCGCCAGCGACCGCACGCCGGAGCTGCTCCTCGAGCCGCTCGGCCGCCGTGCTCGACGAAACCGGGCCGATCACCGTGCCCTCCGCCGCCGGGTCGCCGGGCTTGGCATCGGCGAGCGCGGCCGTCATCTTCGCGAGGAAGTCGTCGTAGAGCTCGTCGATCACGATGAATCGCTTCGCCGCGTTGCATGCCTGTCCGGCGTTCTCGTAGAAGCGTGCGGCCAGAGCGTTCTCCACGGTCGCGTCGAGGTCGTCGGTGCTCAGGACGATGAACGGATCCGAGCCGCCGAGCTCGAGCACCACCTTCTTGAGGTTCCTGCCGGCGATCGCCGCGACGGCCGAGCCGGCGCGCTCCGAGCCGGTGACCGACACGCCCATGACGCGCGGGTCGGCGATCACCCACTCGATCTGCTCGTTGGAGGCGTAGATGTTCTCGTAGGCGCCCTCGGGGAAGCCCGCGTCGTCGAAGATCGTCTGCATGGCCGCGGCCGACTCGGGGCACTGCGGCGCGTGCTTGAGGAGGATCGTGTTCCCGATGACCAGGTTCGGGCCGGCGAAGCGCGCCACCTGGTAGTACGGGTAGTTCCACGGCATGATCCCGAGCAGGACGCCGAGCGACGAGCGTCGGATGACCGCCGTGCCCTCGCCGGCGAGCAGGTTGATGGGCTCGTCCTCCATGAGCTTCTCGGCGTTGTCGGCGTAGAACTCGTAGATCGCGGCCGCGAACTCGACCTCGCCGACGGCCTGCTCGTACGGCTTGCCCATCTCGCGGCCGATGATCTTCGCGAGCTCGTCGCTGCGCTCGGTGTGCAGCTCGCTCACGCGGCGGATGAGTGCGGCGCGCTCCGCGACCGTGGTGGAGCGCGACCAGCCGCGGTGGGCGGCGTCGGCGCGGTCGATCGCGGCCCGGAGGTCGTCGTCGCTGATCGTCGGGTACTCCTTGATCGTCTCACCGGTGGCGGGGTTGACGACGGCGTAGGTGCTCATGCGGCCTCTCCTTCTCGAACGTGGTCCCGCAGGTATATCGCGGCGCGGCGTTTGGTGCCCACGATGCCGATCGCGGCGCCGTGACCTGGGGTCGCCGCCGCGGCCTCACGCGCACCACCGCCCAGCGACGGGCGCGAGCGTTGCGCGGTGGCTGGCGCGCAGGTCGTCGAGCCCGCTCTCCACGTCGGCCTCGATACCGGTCGCCCCCACGCCGCGCCCCATGAGCAGGCCCTGCAGGACGACGCCGAACTGCTGCTGGAACGATGCCTCGGCGGCACGGAACTGCCGCGCCTGCGCCACGCTGAGATC
>CAZEKK010000461.1:0-1765 GCA_964512905.1 uncultured Solirubrobacteraceae bacterium | reverse complement strand
GTGCTCGAGCAGGACCATCAGCACGATGAACAGGTAGCGGCTGCCCATCTCCTGGAGGGAGAGGCTCGACGTGCCCGCCGTCCGCCCGCGCCAGGAGGTCGGGACGATCGCGTAGCTGTACCCGCGCACCACCGCCTTGAGCGGCAGTTCGACCGTGAGGTTGAAGTGGTGCGAGAGCAGCGGCTGGATGCCGTCGACGACCTCGCGGCGATAGGCCTTGAAGGCGTTGGTCGTGTCGTTGTAGCCGTGGCGGAAGAGCGCGCGGATCCCGAAGTTCACGATCCGGTTCATCACCAGCTTGAACCGCGGGTAGCCGGTCACGACCGCGCCCGGCATGAACCGCGATCCGAAGGCGCAGTCGTAGCCGGCCTCGAGCACGCGGTAGTAGAGGACGAGGTCCTCCGGGTCGTCGGAGCCGTCGGCCATCACGATGGCGACGGCATCGCCGGTGAACCGCTCGAGCCCCGCGCGGACCGCGAAGCCGAAGCCGTTGGGCAGGTGCGAGCGCAGGCAGCGGACCGTCGGCAGGTCGGCGGCGAGGTCGGCGACGGCGCCGGCGGTCCCGTCGCTGCTGGCGTCGTCGATCACGAGCACCTCGTGATCGATCTCCTCGCGCTGCAGCGCGGCGACGACCGGCGTCACGGTCCGGGCGATCGACTCGGCCTCATTGCGGGCCGGGATGACGACCGAGAGCTTCACCGCGCCGCCATCCAGTGCTCGACGTTGCGGTCGTGGATCTCCTGCAGGATCTCGTCGATGCCGTAGCGCAGGTCCCAGTCCGGGTAGTCGGCGCGGAACGGCGCGAGGTCGGAGATCCACCAGCGGTGGTCGCCGATGCGGTTGTCGTCCGAGAGCGACCAGTCCAGCCGCCGCCCGGCGATCGCCTCGCAGCGGTCGATCGCCTCGAGCATCGAGCAGTTGCTGTCGCGGCCGCCGCCGATGTTGTAGACCGCCGCGGGCCGCGGGCTGGCGTGGAAGGCGGCGAACGCGGCGACGAGGTCGGCGCTGTGGATGTTGTCGCGGACCTGCTTGCCGCCGTAGCCGAGCACGGTGTAGGGCTCGCCGGTGACCGTGCAGCGCATCAGGTAGGCGAGGAAGCCGTGCAGCTTGGCGCCGGCGTGGTTGGGCCCGGTCAGGCAGCCGCCCCGGAAGCAGACCGTCGGCATGTCGAAGTAGCGGCCGTACTCCTGGACCATCAGGTCCGCGGCGGCCTTCGAGACGCCGAACAGCGAGTGCGTGGAGGCGTCGATCGACATCGACGTGTCGATCCCCCGGTAGTAGCGATGGTCCTCGGGCAGTTCGAGGCGCTGGGCGAGATCGAGGAGCGGCAGCGCGTTGGGCAGGTCGCCGTAGACCTTGTTCGTCGACGTGAAGATGAACGTCGCGTCGGGCGCGTGGCAGCGCGCGGCCTGCAGGAGGTTGAGCGTTCCGTTGGCGTTGACGGTGAAGTCGGTGACCGGGTCGCTCGCGGCCCAGTCGTGCGACGGCTGCGCGGCGGTGTGGATGACGAGGCGCAGGTCGCCCGCGGCGGCGAACACCCGGTCGACGCCGTCGGCGTCGCGGATGTCGAGGTCCTCCCAGCGGAAACCGTCGACCTCGGCCACGAGGCGGTCGGTCACGGGCTGCGTCGAGGCGTCGGCGCCGAAGAAGCTCGCGCGCAGGTCGTTCTCGATGCCGATGACGTCGTAGCCCGCCGCCGCAAAGTGGCGGACGGACTCGGAGCCGATCAGGCCCCCGGAGCCGGTGACGATGGCGGTGGGCATGC
>CAZEKK010000460.1:0-1781 GCA_964512905.1 uncultured Solirubrobacteraceae bacterium | reverse complement strand
GCGGCGCAGCCGCACAGGAAGAGCGCGGGCTGCTGGTAGCGGGTGCCCTCGTCCAGCCGGGCGAACGGGTCGTAGTCCAGGGCGGCGAGGCCGGAGGCGAGCAGGTCGGAGCCGGCGACGGCCTCCTCCATGCCCGCCTCGTGGCTTCCCTGGCCGGGGAAGAGCAGCACGATGCGCGTCATCGCGCCACCCTGACACCCCGGGCGACCCGCGGTTACCGAGCTTCGACAGAGCGCGGCCGTCTGTCGAACGGGACTCTCCGTAACGCGCATGGCGGCGCCGAGACCAGCGGGCATGGCCGCCCTCGCCCTCCCCGCCGCCCCTGTGCCGCGCTGGACGCGCCTGGGGGCCGCAGATACGGTGAGCGCCATCGCGCCAATGCCAGCCACCGCGCCGCCACCGCCCGCCGGGCGCCTGCCCGATCCCGACGCCGCCCTGCTCGCCAGGCTGCGGCGCCGCGACGAGGCGGCGTTCGCCGAGCTGGTGACGCGCTACGGGGCCACGATGGCCCGGGTCGCACGGCTCTACGTCCGCGACCGGGCCGTCGCGGAGGAGGTCGTCCAGGAGACCTGGCTCGGCGTGCTCCAAGGCCTGGACCGCTTCGAGGAGCGCTCCTCGTTCAAGACCTGGCTGTTCCGGATCCTCTCCAACCGGGCGCGCACGCGCGGAGCGCGCGAGGCGCGCACCGTGCCCGTGACGGCGCTTGGGGCCGCGGAGCTGAGCGCCGACGAGGCGGCCGTCGAGGCAAGCCGCTTTCTCGACGGCGCCGACGCCCGCTACCCCGGGCACTGGTCGGCGCCGCCCCGGGAGTGGGAGGCGCTGCCGGAGGCCCGGCTGCTCTCACAGGAGACCCTGGCGCGGATCCGGGACGCGATCGAGGCGCTCCCGCCCGCCCAGCGCGAGGTCATCCGGCTGCGCGACGTCGAGGGCTGGGACGCCGCCGAGGTGTGCGCGGCCCTCGACCTCACCGAGGGCAACCAGCGGGTGCTCCTGCACCGCGCGCGCTCGAAGGTCCGGTCCGCCCTCGAGGACTACCTAGGCCCGGCGGCATGAGGTTCGACGAGCTCACCTGCGCGGAACTCGTCGAGGTCGTCACCGACTACCTCGAGGGCGCGATGGACGACGCCGGCCGCACGGCGTTCGAGGAGCACCTGGTCTGGTGCCCGCCGTGCGCGAGCTATCTCGACCAGATGCGCACGACCATCGCCACGACCGGGCGCCTGACCGAGGACGACCTCTCGCCCGACGCGCGTGCGGAACTCATGCACGCATTCCGGGACTGGGCCGGGGAGTAGCAGCGAGATGCAGGCGTACAAGTTCCTCGGCACCGGCCGGACGGGCCCGTTCAGCGGGGCGGTCTGGCCGGCACCGGCAGATGGCGCAGCCGGCGCCTGGCTCGAGGCCGCCGAGCCACTCGAGGTCTGCCGCAGCGGCGTCCACGCCTGCGCGGCCGCAGACCTGCCCCGCTGGATCGACGAAGAGCTGTGGACCGTCGAGCTGGGCGGCACGATCGAACCGAAGCCGGGCAAGCTGGTTGCCGAGCGCGGGCGCCTGGTCGCGCGGGTCCAGGAATGGGACGGCGCCGCGGCGGACGCCTGGCACGCGGCCTGCACGGTGCGGATCCGCGAGCTCGCGGCCGGCGCGCCCCCGGATCGAGCGCAGACGTTCGCCGCCTTCGTTGCCGACGCCGAGGGCCTCGCGGCGCCGACGCCTGCCCGCCGGGCGGCCACCGCGGCCTACATCGCCCGCATCGCCGCCGCCACGCTCGCCGATTCGCGTGC
>CAZEKK010000459.1:0-1784 GCA_964512905.1 uncultured Solirubrobacteraceae bacterium | reverse complement strand
CTCGCCCTCGACTTCGCCGGTCTCCAGGCGGCGCTCGCCGCGCGGGCCCAGCGCGAGCGCCCCGCGCTCCGAGGAGCGGACGAGCAGCCAGCCGACGTGGGGGTGCCCGCGCAGGGCGGGGATGAGCTTCGGGTGGCGCGCCTCGATCTCCTCCAGGGTGAGGCGGCGCGGCTCGTCCATCAGATAGACGAGCCCCAGGTTCCCGGAGCCGAGCACGACAGCGTCGCGATCGGAGACGTCGTTCTTGGCCTTCGCGCGCTTCTGCGTGCGGCCGGTCGCCTCGTCGACGGCGCGGGACGGCGCGGACTGGCTCTCGTCGCCGCCCTCGACGCCGAACACGTCGCCCGCCGAGAGCGACCGCTCGACGAGCTCGTCGAGGCCGTAGCCGTTGCGCTGCTTGAACGTCGCGCCCTGGGTCTGCCCGTGGTCGGAGAGCACGACGATCTCGTAGGGGCGCGGCGCGTACGCGCGCGCCCGGTCGATGCGGCCGAACTGCTGGTCGAGCTTGCGCAGCGCCTCGGCGGTGTCCGGCCGCATCAGGCCGCTGTGGTGCGCGACCTCGTCGTAGCTGGCGAACGTGGCATAGACGACGGGCCGCCCGCGCAGCATGTCGGTGAGGACCGCCTCGACGACCAGGTCGCGGACGAGCACCGTCATGACCGCGCGCAGGAACGGGTAGGCGCCGCCGCGGTGGCCGCGTGGCTGGACGTCGCGGCGGCGCTGCCGCACGGCGGCCAGCACCTCGAGCACGATCTCCCAGACGTAGAGGACGAGCGCGCGGTTGACGTTGTAGCCGTTGGCGAGGAACGAGCGGTAGCCGGGGTTGGGGCGCATTTCGCCGGCCATGCGGCTCACGGTGAGGATCGCCTCGTCGGCCTCGCCGGAGAGGAGGTTGCCGCGGCTCGCGCCCCCGTCGACGAGCAGTCCCTGGCCGGTCGCGTGGCGGCGCTCGATCTCGGCGCAGTCGTCCGGACTCGAGGAGGTCATCAGCACGCCGCGCTCCTTCTCCACCCACCGGAACGCCGGGATGTCCGCGTTGGATCCGAGCAGGATCCCGGCCTGGCTGGCCGCGGTCTGGGAGGAGAGGTCGGTCTCCCACTCCATCAGGGCGTGGGTGTCGTCCCGCAGCCAGCGGGCCAGGGTGGGCGCGCTCCCGTCGGCCATCGCCCGCTGCAGGATCGGCAGGCCGAGGCCGTCGATCTCCAGGAGGATGAGGCCAGGGGAGGTGCTCTGCTCGACCCGTCCCTGGCGGCGCGCCACCCGGCGGATGACGCGGAAGGCGTACTCGTCGTCGTCGTCGATCCCGACCACGACGCCGATCGCCATCGAGATCGCGGACACCAGCAGTGCCATGACGATCGCCGCCGGGAAGTCGCGGACGGTCATGTCGTCGGTGATCCCCGCCGCCGCCTTGATGATCAGCGCGTTGAGGAGCAGCAGCGCGACGAAGCCGACGATCAGCGTCGCCGGCAGCCGCAGCGCCGCGATGACCGGCGGGAAGATCGCGTTGAGGATCCCGATCGCGGCGCTGACGGCGAGCGCGCTCCAGAAGCCGGTGAGCGTGACGCCCGGGGCGATCCAGGCGGCGAGGACGACCGCGACGGCGGCCACCACCCAGGCCACGACGAGCCGGACGGGGCGAAAGCGCGGGCGCGCGGGGTGCCAGCCGAGGTCGAGGCCGGCCCGGGGCCGCTCGCCGTTGCTGGTGTGGAGGTCGTCGCCTGACATCGGGCGCTCCCGGCGGGCCGGGCGAGGGTCCGCCCACCCTAACCGGTCGCGGCGGG
>CAZEKK010000458.1:0-1786 GCA_964512905.1 uncultured Solirubrobacteraceae bacterium | reverse complement strand
GTGATCTAGCCTTGGCGGCTGATGCCTGAGATCGGGGAGACCCTCCGCGACGCCCGCATGCGCGCCAGGATCGACGTCACGGAGGTGGAGACCGCGACGAAGATCCGCGCCAAGTACCTCCGTGCGCTCGAGAACGAGGAGTGGCAGCTCCTGCCCGGGCCCACCTTCGTCAAGACCTTTCTGCGGACCTACGCCGAATATCTCGGGCTCGACGCCAAGCTGCTCGTCGAGGAGTACAAGCTGCGCCACGAGGGCGTCTCGGATCTCGATCTCGTGCCGATCACCCCGCCCGGGGTCCGCACGCGGCCGGCCCGCGGTCGGTCGGGGCCGCAGCGCCGCCCGCGCCAGCAGCGCCACCGGCCGCGGATCTCCCGGGGCGTGGTGGTGGGCGTGGCCGTTGCGGGGGTCGTCGTCCTGCTGCTGGTCATCGGCCTGCTCTCGGACGACCCGACCGACGGCGGCGGGTCGACCACCGCGCCTGCGGTCACGACGCCGACGCGGGAACGCTCCACGACGGCGACCGCGACGCGCGCGTCGACGCCGCCGCCCCCGACGACCGCGGCGCTCGTCGTCCGACCGACCGCCGAGGTGTACGTCTGCATCCGCGACGCGCGGGACCGGCTCGTCCTGTCCGACACGCTGGCGGCCGGATCGCCGTCCAAGACGTACCGGTCGCGGCGCTTCGAGGTAACCGTGGGCAACTCGAGCGCCGCGCTGTCCGTCAACGGCAAGGAGACGAAGGTGCCGCCCAGCTCCGAGCCCACCACGTACCGCATCACGCCCACGTCGGCGCGGATCCTGCCGCCGCCCGCGAACGCCTGCTGATGGCGCTGCGCGCGGGCATCGTCGTCACCGGGACCGAGGTCCTCGACGGACGGGTGACCGACCGCAACGGCCCGTGGCTGTCGGAGCAGCTCCGGCGGCTGGGCGCCGAGGTCGCGCACATCTCGGCGGTCGGCGACCGCCCGGAGGACATGCGCCACCTGCTGGAGTTCATGGCCGCCGACGGGGTCGGGCTCATCTGCACCAGTGGCGGACTGGGCCCGACCGCCGACGACCTCACCGCCGAGGTCGTCGCCGGCTTCCAGCGGCGCGAGCTGCGCCTCGACGCCGCGCTGGAGGAGCGCATCTGGGCGATCCTTGCGCCGCTGCGCGAGCGCTGGCCGAATCTCGATGAAGCCGCGATCCGGGAGAGCAACCGCAAGCAGGCCATGGTGCCCGTCGGCGCGGCGGTCCTGGAGCCGATCGGGACGGCCCCCGGGCTGATCGTGCCGCCGCCGGACGGCGCCGTCGGCCCCACGGTCATCGTGCTGCCGGGGCCGCCGCGCGAGCTGCAGCCGATGTGGCGAGCCGCCGAGGGCACGCCGGCGTTCGCGGAGGCGCTCGCCGGCGCGGTCGCGTACCGGCGGGCGATGCTGCGGCTGTTCGGCATCCCCGAGTCCGAGCTTGCGTCGACGCTGCGCGCCGCCGAGGCCGAGGGCATCGACCTCTCCGGACTCGAGATCACCACCTGCCTGCGGCGGGGGGAGATCGAGATGGTGACCCGGTACGAGCCGGGCGACGAGGATGCCTACGCGGCCCTGGCCGGCTTGATGCGCGCCCGCCACGGGGACACGCTGTTCTCGGATGACGGTTCGAGCGTCGACGAGCAGGTCGCCCGCCTGCTGCGCGGAGACGATCCCGTGACCGGCGGGCGCGCCCGCACGATCGCGACCGCCGAGTCGTGCACCGGAGGCCTGCTCGCGGCCCGGCTGACCGAGCGCCCCGGATCCTCGGCCTACGTCGC
>CAZEKK010000457.1:0-1790 GCA_964512905.1 uncultured Solirubrobacteraceae bacterium | reverse complement strand
CGCGCCCTGCCCGCGCGGGCAGGGCGGGCTCGTCGCCGGTCCCGGCGCGCAGCCCGTCGAGGATCAGCGCGAGCATCCGCGGCCAGACCGGGTCGCGGGCCGGAGGCCCGATGCGGTCCGCCTGGCCCACGGCGCACATGAGCATCGGCACGTCCTCGGGGAGCACGTCGGCGCGCAGGCTCCCGGCGGCCTGGGCGCGGGCGACGAGTTCGGTCGTGGCCGCCCACAGGCCCTCCGCGTCGGCGGCGCGCGCCTTGGAGTCGTCGGGTGCCGCGCTGAGGATGTCGACGATCGAGCGGTCCTCGGCCTGGCGGGCCGCCGCGTCGCGCAGGAAGCGCGCGAACGCCTCCCAGGGATCCGGCTCGGCCTCCATCGCCTCGCGTGCGAGCGCCGCGAGCGCGGCGAAGTGCTCCGCGGCGAGGGCCGTGAGGAGGTCGTCCTTGGTGGGGAAGTGGCGGTAGACGGTGCCCACGCCGACCTCGGCACGGCGCGCGACGTCGTCCATCTGCGCGTCGGCCCCGTATTGCGCGAAGGCGGCGCGCGCGGCGGCGAGGATCCGCTCGCGGTTGCGCCGGGCGTCGGCGCGCAGCGGGCGGTCGCATCCGGCGGCGGGCGTCGCGGGGGCGGATGTCGTCGCGGGGGTTGACAAGCGGAACTTTGATTCCGTATCGTGCCGAACCTGAACCGGAACTCCGATTCCGATTCGATCGTCACACGGTACCACCATCTCAGGAGCCTCCCCGCAATGTCTTCCCCAGCTCCCGCTGCGCCGGACCGCCGCAAGTGGCTCGTCCTCGCCCTGCTCGCGATGGCCCAGTTCGTGGTCGTCCTCGACGCCTCGATCGTCAACGTGGCGCTTCCGTCGATCGGCAAGGACCTCGAGTTCTCCCAGGAGAACCTCGCGTGGGTGGTCAACGCCTACGTCCTGACCTTCGGCGGCTTCCTGCTGCTCGGCGGCCGCATGGCCGACCTCATGGGCCGGCGGCGCGTCTTCATCATCGGCCTGCTTCTCTTCGCCGCCGCCTCGCTGGCCGGCGGGCTCTCGCAGAACGAGGCGCAGCTGATCATCTCCCGCGCCGTCCAGGGCCTCGGCGCGGCGCTGCTGTCCCCGGCCGCCCTCTCGATCGTGACGAACACGTTCGCCGAGGGGTCCGAGCGCAACAAGGCCCTCGGCGTCTGGGGCGCCGTCGCCGGATCGGGCGGCGCCGCCGGAGTGCTGCTCGGCGGCGTGCTCACCGACACGCTCGGCTGGCAGTGGGTCCTCTACGTCAACGTGCCGATCGGCATCGGCGCCGCGCTGCTCGCGCCGCGCCTGATCGCCGAGAGCCGCGGCGCGGGGGCGCGCTCCTTCGACGTCGCCGGCGCGGTGACGATCACGGCGGCGCTGTCGATCCTCGTCTACGCGCTCGTCGACGCCAACAGCGCCGGCTGGGGCTCGGGGCAGACGATTGGGCTGCTCGCCCTGTCGGCGCTGCTGCACGCCGCGTTCGTGGCCATCGAACTGCGCACGAAGGAGCCGCTCGTGCCGTTCCGCTTCTTCCGCAACCGGACCGCGACCGGCGCGAACGTCGTCGGCCTGCTGACCGGCGCGTCGCTGTTCTCGATGTTCTTCTTCATCTCGCTCTACCTCCAGCAGGTGCTCGGCTACAGCCCGCTGAAGTCCGGGTTCGCCTACCTGCCGCTGGCGCTGTCGATCATCGTGTCGGCGGGCGTCGCCTCCCAGCTCGTCACCCGCATCGGCTTCAAGCCGATCATGATCACCGGCCTGCTGTTCATCGCCGCCGGACTGA
>CAZEKK010000456.1:0-1827 GCA_964512905.1 uncultured Solirubrobacteraceae bacterium | reverse complement strand
GGACGCCTGCGCCGCCTTCGGCGCCCCGGTCGTCGGCGGCAACGTCTCGCTCTACAACGAGGGCCCCGACGGCCCGATCTACCCCACGCCCGTCGTCGGGATCGTCGGGCGGCTGCCCGACGCGGCGGCCGCGGGGCGGCTGGGCTTCGCCCGCGACGGCGACGCGATCGCCGTGTGCGGTCCGTTCGATCCGCGGCTGCCCGGCTCCGAACTGGCCAAGCTCCGCGGCGAGGCGCTGCCGGACGGCCTGCCGGCAGTCGACCTCGACCGCCTCGCGCGGGCGGCGGCGGCGGTCAGGGCGGCGGTCCGGGGCGGCGCCGTGGCAAGCGCCCACGACGTGGCCGAGGGCGGCCTGGCCGTCGCCGCCGCCGAGTCGTGCCTGGCCGGCGGGATCGGGGCGCGCGTCGATCTCGGCGCTGCGGCCGGGGACCCCCTGGCCCGCCTCTTCGGCGAGGGCCCGGGCGGCTACGTGATCTCGGGGGAGCGGGCCGCGCTCGAGGCACTGGCGTCGGATGACCTGGCCGTCGTCGTGTGCGGCGAGGTCGGCGGCGACCGCATCACGGTCGCGTGTGCGGGGGGCGTCATCGATGTCGCGCTCGCCGACGCACGGTCGGCGTGGGCGGACGGCCTCGCCGGGGCGTTCGACTGAGGGAGCCGGCGAGGGCCCGGCGTCGCCGCGGAGCGCCGCATCGAGGCCGCATGCTGCGCAAACCGATGCCGCGACCACGACCCCTGCCGCTGCTAGGCTGACCTCCCACGGGCCGCCGCCGTTCGGCGCCGGCCGGTGGTCTTCCCCCATGGACCACGTCCTCGACTCCCGCGAGGGACCGCGCGACGAGTGCGGCGTCTTCGGCGTCTACGCGCCGGAGCACGACGTCCACAAGATCGCGTACTTCGCGCTGTACGCGCTTCAGCACCGCGGCCAGGAGTCCGCGGGGATCGCCTCGGTCCAGAACGGCCACGTCATGACGGTGCGCGACCTGGGGCTTGTCAACCAAGTCTTCGACGAGCAGAAGCTCAACGCGCTCAAGGGCGAGATGGCGATCGGCCACGTGCGCTACTCGACGACCGGGTCGAGCGCCTGGGAGAACGCCCAGCCGGTCCACCGCTCCGATCGGCGCGAACTGGCGCTCGCCCACAACGGCAACCTCATCAACGCCGTCGAGCTGCACGCCGAGCTGCGCGAACGCGGCGTCGCCTTCCGCTCGACGTCGGACTCGGAGATCATCGCCGCGCTCCTCTCCACCCACGAGGCCGAGCGCATCGAGGACGCCGTCGCCGACGTCCTCCCCCGCCTCAAGGGCGCGTTCTCGACGGTCGTGATGACCCGCGAGGGCGTCGTCGCCTTCCGCGACCCGGCCGGCCTGCGGCCGCTGTCGCTGGGGATGGTGGGCGAGCGCTTCTGCGTGGCCAGCGAGACGTGCGCCTTCGACCTGATCAATGCCCGCCACGTCCGCGACGTGCAGCCGGGCGAGCTCGTCTCGCTCACCGAGCGCGGCCTCGAGCAGCGCACGGTGGTCCGCTCCGCACGGCGCGCCTTCTGCGTCTTCGAGCACATCTACTTCGCCCGCCCGGACTCGATGCTCGAAGGCAACCGCACCCAGGTCTCGCGCCGGAAGATGGGGCAGATCCTGTGGCGGGAGGCGCCCGTCGACGCCGACGTGATCATCCCCGTGCCGGACTCGGGCAACCCGGCCGCCGCCGGCTACTCCCGCGCGTCGGGCATCCCGCGCGACGACGGCCTGATCAAGAACCGCTACGTCGCCCGCACCTTCATCCAGCCCGGCCAGGAGCTGCGCAAGCACGGCCTGCGGATGAAGTTCAACC
>CAZEKK010000455.1:0-1828 GCA_964512905.1 uncultured Solirubrobacteraceae bacterium | reverse complement strand
CATCCGGCAAACTTCCCCGCCGTGCTCGCCCGCGCCCGCACCGGCCTGAAGGGATTCCGCGCCAACGGCTACACCATCTCGGCGCCGACCTACAAGAAGGTCGCCTACGTCGCGTTCGCCTCGCTGGTCCTGATCGTCCTCACCGGCGCCGCCGTGCGCCTCACCGGCTCGGGCTTGGGCTGCCCGGACTGGCCGCGCTGCTACGGGCAGGCCGTCGCGCCGCTGAAGACCCACGCCTGGATCGAATACGGCAACCGGCTCTTCTCGGGCCTGGTCAGCGTCGCGGTGATCGCCGCGGGGATCCTCGGCTGGCGCCGGCGGCCGTTCCGGATCGAGCTGGCGGTGTTCGGGACGCTGCTGCCGATCGGCGTGCTCATGCAGGCCGCGCTGGGTGCGCTCACCGTCGAGTACGAGCTGAAGCCCGGCTTCGTCATGAGCCACTACATCCTCTCGATGCTCCTGCTGGACGCCTCCTTCGCGCTGGCCTGGTGCTCGACCTTCGAGACCGGCCAGCGGCGCAAGTCGACCGACCGGCTCGGGGTGTGGGCGGTCCGGGCGCTGCTGCCGATCGGCGCCGCCACGGTGTTCGTCGGGACCGCGGCCACCGCCGCGGGGCCGCACGCCGGCGGCCGCGGGACCGGCGACGTCATCAACCGGCTCACGTTCGAGGGCGACGACACGCTGAGCTGGCTCGTCAACCGCCACGGCGCCCTGGCCGTCGTCTTCGGGCTTTCGGTGCTCGCGGTCCTCGCGCTGCTCGTGCTGCGACCGCGTGGGGACCGCCGGGCCGTCAAGCCGCTGCTCGTGCTGGCCGGAATCATCGGCCTGCAGGGCGTGGTCGGGATCGTCCAGTACAACAACGCGCTGCCGGCCGAGCTCGTGTGGGTCCACGTCGTGCTGGCGACCCTGAACTGGATCGCGGTCCTGTGGTCGGTCGGCGCCGCCGGCCAGATCCAGCCGCGCGGGGCGCCCGCGACAGGGCCGCCGGACGGCGCCGGCGCCGACCAAGCGCAGGCCCCCGCCCGCGCGCGCGAGCCCGCGGGCGCCGCGCCGGCGTGAGCGCGGGCCAAGGCGGCGGCCCCGCACTCGGGGACGCTGGCCAGCCCGGGTCCGGCCCGGCGATCGCCGGCCGCCCCGCGGAGGCCGTGCTGCGGGCGCCGCTGCGCGCCGCGCACTACCGCGCGCTGGCCGGCATGGCGCGCCGCCTGCCGGCCTTCCCCGCCGACCTGTGGCGCTACGCCGCGGGCGGCGGCGCCTACCCGCGCCGCGTCGAGGTCCGCACGCCGGCCGGGAGAGTCGCGCCGCTGCTCTACTCCCGCCACGACCTCGTCACGCTCGTCGAGGCGTTCTGCCGCGAGGACTACCGCGCCGGACCGGACCTGCGCCTGGCGGTTGACGTCGGGGCGAACATCGGCCTGAGCGCGCTGTACTTCCTCACCCGCTCGCCGCAGGCCACGGTGCGCTGCTACGAGCCGGTGCCCCGCAACGTCCGGCGCCTGCGGGCCACGCTGGCGGGCTTCGAGGGGCGCGTCGCCGTCGAGGCCTGCGCCGTCGGCCCGCAGGAGGGGGAGGTCGCGTTCGGCGTCGAGCCCACGGGCCGCTACGGGGGGATCGGCGCGCCCCACCCGGAGCAGATCACCGTCCGCTGCCGGGACATCAACGCCGTCCTCGAGGAGGCGCTGGCCGGCGCCGACACCATCGACGTCCTCAAGCTCGACACCGAGGGCCTCGAGGCGGCCACGGTCGCGGCGATCCGCCCCGACCTGCTCGAGCGGGTGCGCGTCGTCTACTACGAGGATCCCGCGGGCACGCCGCTGCACCGCGACGG
>CAZEKK010000454.1:0-1839 GCA_964512905.1 uncultured Solirubrobacteraceae bacterium | reverse complement strand
CGCGGCTGACCTCGTAGACGTCGTCGGCCGTCGTCACCGACCAGAAGCCCGCCTCGCCCGGGTACTCCGGGATCTCCGACGACCAGTGGACGGGGCACTCGGAGCGCAGGCGCTCGAGCAGGATGTGGGGCGGCCCGTCCTCCCACATCGGGCGCTCGATCACGAGGGTCTCGTCGAGCGGCCGCTGCTGGGCGGCCTCGACGGCGGCGGGGTCGGGGTGCGCGGGCATGTCGCCGAGCGTAGCCGAGCCCGCGCCGCGCCGCACGACCGATGGACATGGAGCGGCGTCGCGCGTACGCTGCGTCGGAACGGAGGCTGCGGGGAACACGCAGGGAGGTTGCGATGGCGACCCTTGAAGTTCGCAGTGTCGACGCGCCGGACGAGGTCCGCGCGTTCCAGGCCCACGGCGGCGCCGCCATGGTCCACGTGGCCGGACGGGCCGTCGGGCGCGGGACGTTCGAGCCCGGCTGGCGCTGGTCGCAGGACGTCAAGCCGATCGCCGGGACGGAGTCCTGCCAGACCGCGCACTTCGGCTACGTGCTGTCGGGCAGGATGCACATCGCGATGGACGACGGGACCGAGGCCGAGGTCGGTCCGGGCGATGTCGTCGTCATCCCGCCGGGCCACGACGCGTGGACCGTTGGCGACGAAGCCTGCGTGCTCGTCGACTTCGGCGACGTGGAGACCTACGCCCGGCCCGGCTGAGCCGTGCGCAGCGCCCACAGGAGGTGGGTCGCATAGGACCGGAACGGAGCCCACGCCTGGCCGCGGCGGGCCACCGCGGCCGGCGTGCCGTCCCCGCCGGCCGCCTCGACGGCGCGCCGCACGCCGAGGTCGGAAGCGAGGAGAACGTCGGGGTCGCCAAGCGCCCGCATCACGACGTAGTCCGCGGTCCACGGGCCGATGCCGGGAAGGGTCAGGAGCCTCGCGCGAGCCTCGTCGCGATCCCCGTCCGGCTCGAGTGACAGCCACCCTCCGGCCAGCGCGGCGGCGAGCCCGGTGACGGTGCGCCCGCGGGTGCGCGGCATCGGGAGCGCCGCGGGATCGGCCTCCGCGAGCGCCGCCGCCGACGGGAACCGGCGGGAGAGGCCGCCGCCCGCAGCCGGCGCGCCGTACGCGGCGGCGAGGCGGCCGAGCACCGTGCGCGCCGCGGCGACGGAGACCTGCTGCCCGACGACCGCCCGGATCGCGATCTCGGCGCCGTCGACCGCGCCCGGTGACCGCACGCCGGCGCGACCGCGCAGCGGCGCCGCCAGGAGCGGGTCGGCGCCCAGCGACGCGGCGATCTCGCTGGCATCGGCATCGGCATCGATGAGCCGGCGGGCGGCGGCGAGCGCCGCGGGGAGATCGCGCCCGTCGGCGACGTCGACGGTCGCGACGGCCCGCGAACGTCCCAGCGCAAGCTCAAGGAAGCCGCCGCCGTGGCCGAGCGCGAGCGTCCGCCGGTACGTGCCGGCCGTCGCCGCTTCGACGCCCGGAATTGCCCGCGCGGACAGGAAGGCCAGCACGCCGGCCCCGTCGAACGGGCGCCGCACGACCAGCGGCACCGTCACTCGGGCGGGGCCGCCGTCGACCGGGCCCGCACCGTCCTCGCCGGGCCGGCAGCGGCGGCAGGGCCGGTAGCCAGCCGCCCCCGCGGCAGCGGCCGACGGCAGCGCGGTGACGTGCTCGGGATGCGGGCGGGCCGCGCACGACGGGTCGCAGCAGATCCCCGTGGTCGCCACGGCCTGCACCGCCGGACGCCCGGTCACAGCGCCAGCCGCCCGGCCTCGTGGTCGAGCAGCCACCGCTTGCGCTCGATGCCGGCCGCGAAGCCGGTCAGCGCCCCGCCGGCGCCGA
>CAZEKK010000453.1:0-1846 GCA_964512905.1 uncultured Solirubrobacteraceae bacterium | reverse complement strand
ATCGGGGCGTGGCGCAGCCTGGTAGCGCACCTGCTTTGGGAGCAGGGGGTCGCCGGTTCAAATCCGGCCGCCCCGATTCGGGCGAGCACTCACGCTCGACCGCTTCGCCGCACGACTCGGCACGTCGCGCCCCGACTTCCAGGGCCCGGACCGCCCGCCGAGCGCGCCGCGAGTGGTGCATTTCCGCAGCACGCGGCGTAGCCACCCCCGATGGCTGCCGACGAGGACGTGGCTACGCTCGCGCCATGTCCAAACTCGGGGCTACGGTGTTCACGGCATTCGCCCCGGTCGCGGGAGCATTGGTGCTGCTCCTCACCGCGGCGTCGCCCGCCTCGGCCGGCACCGCGCAGGTCGGTGCCGGCGGCTCCACGGTCGAGTACACGGCGCCCGGCGGCGAGGTCAATACCGTGACGATCACGCTCACGGGCAACACGATCTTCATCGCGGACTCGACCGCGCCGATGGTGGCCGGTCCCGGCTGTTTCGCCGCCGGACCGGCGATCGGCTGCACGGCGCCGAACCTCGACAACGTGATCGTCACGACCGACGATCTCGACGATGCGGTGACCATGGGCGCTGCGGTCGCCTCGCAGCTGAACGGGGGCGCGGGCAACGACACGCTCACCGGCGGGCCCGGTCGCGACGGGGTCTTTGGCGGCGCGGGAAACGACACGCTCCAAGGCGGGCCTGCCGCCGACTACCTCAACGGCGAGCAAGGCCAGGATGTCGTCGCGGGTGGAACCGGAGCCGACCTGGTCATCGGTGACGACGGCAACGACACGTTGAAGGGGGAGGACGGCCGCGACCGGATCGGCGGCGGCGCGGGGGCCGACGCCCTCGACGGCGGGGCCGGCGACGATGAACTCCTGGGCGGACCCGGCGCCGACATCCTCGCCGGGGGGGCCGGCGGCCACGACCTCGTTACCTACGGCGACCGGACGGCCCCCGTCACCGCGGATCCCGACGGCGCGCCCGACGACGGCGCCGCTGGCGAACTCGACACCATCGCTTCCGACGTCGAGGACCTCGAGGGCGGGATCGGCGGGGATGCCCTGGTCGGCGGCCCGGGCGACAGCCGCCTCTACGGCGGGGACGGCAACGACACGCTGCAGGGCGGCGCGGGCATCGACCTGCTCGTCGGGGACACCGGCGACGACACCCTCCGCGGCGGCAACGGCGACGACACGCTGATGGGGGGCGGCACCCGGCCCGACGAGGAGGCCCAGATGGTCGCGGCGTGCGACGGCGTCGACCGCCTGCGCGGAGACGCCGGCGACGACACCCTCGATGGCGGTGCCTACGGCGACGCCATCGCGGGCGGCAGCGGCGAGGATCTCGTCCGCTACCCGAGGACCTCGGCGGTCACCGTGGACCCCGACGGCAAGGCCGACGACGGCGAGGCGGGCGAGGGCGACAACGTCGCCAGGGACGTCGAGGACATCGAAGGCGGAGCGGGCGCGGACAGGCTGACCGGGAGCGCCGCCGACAACGTGCTGATCGGCGGCTCCGGCGCCGACCGTCTCACCGGCGGCTCGGGCGGCGACGAGCTCTCGGGCGGCGCCGGCCCGGACACCGTGAGCGGCGGCGCCGGCGGCGATGACCTCAGCGGCGGCAACGGCAAGGACCAGCTCAACGCCGGCAGCGACCGCGACGTGGTCCGCGGCGGAGCGGGGCGCGACACGATCGCCACCAACGACCGCTCCGCAGATCTCGTCTCCAGCTGCGGGGCCGCCAGCGACGCCGTCACCGCCGACCGGCGCGATGCCGTGGCGACCGACTGTGAGCGGGTGCGCCGCGTGCGATGAGGGGGACGGGTGGTCGCGCGTGCCCGCCGCGGCGCGGTCCG
>CAZEKK010000452.1:0-1879 GCA_964512905.1 uncultured Solirubrobacteraceae bacterium | reverse complement strand
GGGTCGGTCACCGTCTCCCCCGCGACCGTGACCCGCCCGGACCGCACGATCTCCTCGGCGGCGCGGCGGGAGGCCACGCCGGCGCGGGCGAGGTACTTGGCCAGGCGCATCGGCTGCCACCATAGGACGATGGATCTCGCGCTGCTCGACGCCACCCTCGCTGCGCGCGGCGAGCCGGCCTTCCGCGCCCGCCAAGTGTGGTCGTGGGCCGCGCGCGGGGCGCGCGGCTACGAGGAGATGACCGACCTGCCCGCCGCGCTGCGCACGGCGCTCGCCGCCGAGGTCCCGTTCAGCAGCCTGGAGGTCGCCGCCGAGGCCGTGTCGCGCGACGGGACGGTCAAGGCGCTCTTCCGCACCGCCGACGGCAGGCCGGTCGAGGCGGTGCTGATGCGCTACCGGGACGGACGGCGCTCGCTCTGCCTCTCCTCCCAGTCGGGGTGCCCGCTGACCTGCACGTTCTGCGCGACCGGGTCGATGAAATTCGGGCGCAACCTGACGGCGTCGGAGATCCTCGACCAGGCGCTGCACTTCCGGCGGATGGAGCCCGTCGACCACTGCGTGTTCATGGGGATGGGCGAGCCCATGCTCAACCTCGACGCGGTGCTCGAGGCCTGCGAGCGCCTGCCGGACGTCGGGATCACCTCGCGGCGCACGACGATCTCGACGGTCGGCTGGATCCCCGGCATCGAGGCCCTGACCGCGCAGCCGCGGCCGATCCGCCTGGCGCTGTCCCTGCACGCCGCCGACCCGGCGCTGCGTTCGAAGCTCATGCCGGTCAACGACCGCTACCCGCTGCCCGACGTGCTGGCGGCCTGCCGCGCCCACCACGCGGCGACCCGGCGCAAGGTGTTCGTCGAGTACGTGATGCTCGCCGGCGTCAACGACCGCTACGAGCAGGCGCTCGCGCTCGCCGACGTGCTGGATCCGAAGGTGTTCAAGGTCAACCTGATCCCGTTCAACCCGACGGGATCGGCGTTCGAGGGCTCCGGCCGCGAGGCGATCGACGCCTTCCGCGCCGCCCTGCACTCGCGCGGGATCCCGGCGACGGTGCGGCTGACGCGCGGGCGGGACATCGACGCGGCCTGCGGGCAGCTGGCGGCGGCGGCCTGAGCGCCGCCCCGGGCCCCCGCGCCCCGTCGCCGGCCGCGGCGCGGCCGCGCGAGCGGGCGAGCGAGGAATCGGTTGCGATTTCGGACCGCATGGGTTCCAGATCGCGAACAATCCGGTCGACCGGCCTCTCGGCCGATCCAGGCCCAGACTGAAACGGCGCCCAGGCCGCAGCGGCAATCCGGCCGGGGCGCACCCCGGCTACCCTGCCCGCCGTGAGGTTCATCGATCAGCTGGTCGAGAACAACCGGGCCTACGCGGCCGCCGCGGCCGTCCCGCACCTCGACGTCCGGCCGAGCCGCCAGCTGGCGATCGTCACCTGCATGGACGCGCGCCTGGACGTGTTCGCGGCGCTTGGCCTCAAGCACGGCGAGGCGCACGTGCTCCGCAACGCCGGCGGGGTCATCACCAACGACGTGATCCGGTCGCTGGCGGTCTCCCAGCGGCGGCTGGGCACCGAGCGGGTGATGATCATCCACCACACCGACTGCGGGATGCAGCAGATCACCGACGACGGGTTCCGGGCGGAGCTTCAGGAGGCGACCGGCGTTGCGCCGGCGTTCGCGATCGAGTCGTTCACCGACGTCGACGCCGACGTGCGCCAATCGGTTCTGCGCGTGCGGCGCTCGGAGTTCCTGCTGCACCGCGACCGGGTCCGCGGCTTCGTCTACGACACCGACACACGGCTGCTGCGCGAGATCGAGGTCGAGGGCAGCTGACGGTCCCGCGGCGCGCCGGTCGCGCCGGGACGGTCCCGCGGCGCGCCGGTCGC
>CAZEKK010000451.1:0-1880 GCA_964512905.1 uncultured Solirubrobacteraceae bacterium | reverse complement strand
CGCGACGAGCGCGACGCGCTCTGGCGCGACTACCGCGCCGTCGGCCGCCTGTTCGGACTGCGCAGCCACGACATGCCGGCCGACATCGAGGCCTTCGACGCCTACATGGCCCAGATGCTCCACGGCGACGAGCTGTGGGTCACGCCGCGGGCCCGGGAGCTTGGCCTGGCCGTGGTCTTCCATCCGCCGGCGCCGCTGCACATGCGCTGGCTCGTCGAGGCGGTCAACTTCGCCGTCGCCGGGTCGCTCCCGGCCCGCATCCGCCGCGGGTACGGGCTGTCCTGGGATCCGGTGCGCGAGGCGGTGCGCCTCGGCGGCGCGGCGTACACCAAGCGGATCCTGCTGCCGCTGCTCCCCGGCGCAGTGCGCCGCACCCCGGTCGCCGGCGGGCGGCTGCTGCCCGGCCCGCCCCGGGCGCGCGACGACGAACCGGTCGCGGCGTAGCGGACCGACTCCCGGCCTGCGTCCCGGCTGACCGACGCGGTCGTGGGATCGTTCGCCGGCGGCCTGGCGCCGCCCTACCGCCGCCCGACGGTCCGCAGCGTGCGGCGGGCGAGCTTGGCGAGCGGCAGGGAGCCCTGCGCCAGTGCGCGCCGCCGGTCGGCCTCGCGGCCGTAGAGCAGCCCGGCGGCGGCGCGCGCCGCCCGTCCGGTGGTCTCGTCGTAGGGGTGCCACCAGAAGTTGCGCACGGTGCCGGGCTCCCAGGCCACGAGCTTGACCTCGGTGCATTCGAGCAGCCCGATCTTCGAGTGCACGCGTCCGACGCCGGAGGCCTTCACGCCGCCCCACGGCGTCTGGACGGCGCCGTGGGAGTAGAGGTGGTCGTTGATCCAGACCATCCCGGCCTGCAGCTCCCGGGCGATGCGGGCGCCGCGGCGGCGGTCGGCCGTCCACACCGAGGCGCCGAGGCCGAACTCGGAGTCGTTGGCCAGGCGGATCGCCTCGTCCTCGCTGTCGACGGTGACGATCGGCAGCACCGGGCCGAAGATCTCCTCGCGCATGATCCGCATGTCGTGCGTGACGTCGGTGAGGACGGTCGGTGCGTAGAACGCTCCCGAGAGGCCGGGCACCGCGACCGGCCCGCCGCAGCGCAGCGACGCGCCCGCGGCGACGGCGTCGTCGACGAGGTCGCGCACGAGGTCGAACTGGGCTCGCGAGACCATCGGCCCGACCTGGGTCTCCCACCGGAGCGGGTCGCCGACGGCCAGCCGCTGCGCCCCGGCGACGACGCCGGCCACGAACCGCTCGGCGTGCTCGCGCACGACGTAGGCGCGTTCGATGCCCGCGCAGGTCTGGCCCGCGTTGGCGAAGCTGCCCCACAGCGCGCCGTCGATCGCGTTGGCGACGTTCGCGTCGCGCAGGACGAGCATCGGATCCTTGCCGCCGAGCTCGAGGACCGCACCCTTGAGCCGGGCCGCGCAGCCCTCGGCCACGCCCCGTCCGACGGGCACCGACCCGGTGAAGAAGACCTTGGCGACCGAGGATTCGACGAGCGCCTGCCCGACCGCGCCGCCGCCGTGCACGACGCGGATCAGGCCCTCGGGAACGCCGGCGCGCTCGAACACCCGCCGGATGCGCTCCCCGAGCAAGGGCGTCAGCGACGCCGGCTTCAGCACGACGCCGTTGCCCGCCATGAGGGCCATCGCCACCTCGCCGAGCGGGATCGACCACGGGTAGTTCCACGGGGCGATCACCGCCACGACCCCGAGCGGCTCGTGGACGATCGCGGCCCGCTTGAGGCGGAAGAACGGCTGCGTCATGGGGATCCGCTCGGCGGCGAGCAGGCGCGGCCCGTGCTCGGCGATCCAGTGCAGCGCGTCCGCGGTCGGGAGCAGCTCCATGATGTACGCCTCGGTGCGCGGCTTGCCCTGCTCCCGGGC
>CAZEKK010000450.1:0-1882 GCA_964512905.1 uncultured Solirubrobacteraceae bacterium | reverse complement strand
AGCGGATTGGTCTCCATGATCTTGCGCCACGCCCGCTCGTAGCCGTCGCCGCCGGTCTCGGCCTCGTAGAGCCACTGCTGGATCTCCTCGCCCGCCGGGCAGGCGTTCGAGCACGGCGGCAGGCGGTGGACGTAGACCGGCCGCTCGGTGCGCCACGACCCGGTCTTGTTCGCGCGCGAGGACCCGACGTCCAGCGTGATGGCGAACGGCTTGTCCATCACTGCGCCCCCCGCGGCGCCGCCGCGATCGTGTCGAGCAGGCCCTGGCTGGGCGTCGGCCGCACGACCGCCTCGCGCTCGGGCGCGGGCTCCTCCCCGGCCGCTGCTGCGGCGACGTCGGCAAGGCCGGCGGCGGCGCTCGCCTGGCCCGGAAGCCCGGTCGCCTCGCCCCCCTCGGGCAGCAGCCCGAAGCGGCGGATGTTGCGGTCGGCCATCGCCTGGATGCGTTCGAGGACCTCGTCGTTGCGCTGCGGCTTGAAGAGGTGGGCGTAGCGGCGCTGGAGGGTCAGGTACTCCTCGACCGGCACTTGGCGGCGGATCTTCGAGACCTCGGTGACCTCGCCGTCGCGGGCCTCGAAGACCGGGAAGAGGCCGGTCTCCTTCACCAGCCGGGCCAGCCGGATCGTGTCGTGCGACGCTGCCCCCCAGCCCAGCGGGCAGGGAACGAAGACGTGGATGTACCGCGACCCGCGCAACTCCATCGCCCGCTCGACCTTGGCCTCGAGGTCGCGCAGTTCGGCGACCGTGGCGGTGGCGACGTAGGGAATCTCGTGGGCCATCGCGATCAGCGGCGCGTTCTTGCCCTGGCCGAAGACGTTGCCGCTCGTGTCTCCCACCGGCTTGGTCGTCGCGGTGCGCGCGGCGGGCGGCGTCGCGCCAGAGCGCTGGACGCCGGTGTTCATGTACGCCTCGTTGTCGTAGCAGATGAAGAGCACGTCGTCGTTGCGCTCGAACATCCCCGACAGGCAGCCGAAGCCGATGTCCACGGTCCCGCCGTCGCCACCCTGGCCGATGACGCGAACGTCCTCGCGGCCCTTGACCCGCATCGCCGCCGCGATCCCCGTCGCGACCGCCGGGGCGTTGCCGAACAGCGAGTGGATCCACGGCAGCTGCCACGACGACTCCGGGTAGGGGGTCGAGAAGACCTCGAGGCAGCCGGTCGCGTTCGCGGCGATCAGCTGGCCGTCGGTGGCCCGCATCGCCGCGTCGAGCGCGTAGCGGGCGCCGAGCGCCTCGCCGCACCCCTGGCAGGCGCGGTGCCCCGAGGTCAGCGAGTTGGACCGCCCCGTCCGCGCCTGGACGGTGCGCTCGTCGGGGCTGAGCAGGCGGTTGCCGACCGCGAAGCTGCCGGCCTGGTAGAAGCGGATCGTCTGCTCGGCGGGGAACTCGGGCATCAGTGGCTCCTGGCGGCGACGACGCCGAGGTCGCGCAGCATGTTCTCGGCGTGCGGGCCCGATCGCACGCTGGCCCGCATTCGCTCCACCTCGCGCTCGACGCGCTCGCGGTCGAGGTCGAGGAACTCCAGCGGGCCGAGCTCGTCGGCGACGCCGCGCAGGAAGAGGCCGCGCAGCGACTCCGCCGTGATCGGCCGCCCCCCGAGGCCGGCGATGACGGTCGAGCCGTGCAGCTGGATGCCCGACAGCGCCATGCGGACGTTCGCCGAGACGATCCCGCCGATGCCGACGGCCAGCGCCTTCTCGAGCACGACGACGCGCTTGGCGTGCTGCAGCGCGCCGCGGACCTCCTCGAGCGGGAACGGCCGGAACGACTTCAGGCCGAGCGCCCCGATCGAGACGCCCTCGTCGCGCAGCTCGTCGATCACGTCCTCGATCGTCCCGAGCACGGAGCCGAGCGCGACGACGACCGTCTCGGCGTCCTGCGAG
>CAZEKK010000449.1:0-1883 GCA_964512905.1 uncultured Solirubrobacteraceae bacterium | reverse complement strand
GGCCGGGTACACGGCCGTGATCTCGCACCGTTCGGGCGAGACCGAGGACACGACGATCGCCGACCTCGCCGTCGCCACCGGCTGCGGGCAGATCAAGACCGGCGCGCCGTCCCGGACCGACCGCGTGGCGAAGTACAACCAGCTGCTGCGGATCGAGGAGGAGCTCGGGGATCGGGCGACCTTCCCGGGGTGCTCGGTCTTCCGCGGCTGACCGGGCGCACCGCGCCGTGCCGCGGGGAGGAGATCGGCGGCGCAGGTGGAAGAACTCGCAGCGATGGCCTCCGCGTCCGCTGCTGCCCGCCGCCGGGCCCCGGCCCGCCCGGGCGGACCCGGCATCCGCTGGGATCGGGTCGGGCGGATCGCGCTGCTGCTCCTGCTCGGGCTGATCTTCGCCCTCTACATCGGCCCGCTGCACTCGATCTGGACGACGTGGCAGGAGTCGAAGACCCGCAAGGCCGAGGTCGTGCGGCTCGAGGCCGAGCAGGCGCGCCTGCAGCAGCGCAAGCGCGAGCTGCAGCGCCCGGCGACCCTTGAGCGCGAAGCCCGGCGCCTCGGCATGGTCCGGCCCGGCGAGCGGCCCTACGTCGTCGCTGCGCCAGCGCCCTGACCGCCGCGGTCGCCCCCGGTCCGGGTGGTGCTACCGTGGCGCGCCCGTGACCGTCGACTCCGCCTGGCATCAGTGGGAGGAGGGCCGCCGGCGCCTCGCCGCCGCGCCGCCCGACGCGCAGCGCGCACTGGAACTCGTAACCGGTCGGATCGTCGCGGAGCTGCGCCGGCGACTCGGCGGCGCCTTCACGGTCGCCGAACTGGCCGACCTCTACGACGCCGGCACGGACTGGTGCCTGGACCTTGCGATCGCCACCGCGCCCGAGGATCCGTCGGCCTGGGATTCGCAGGTGGTGGCCGACGCCGCCTTCGCCCGCTACGTGCGCGACGCCGTCGACTACGCCGGCGGACGGCGGGTCGAGGCGTCCTAGTGTCCTGAATCGTTCGTTCGATGGCAGTTTCTCGGCGCCTCGCCGCCCGTGAGGCCAGCCGCCGACTTGCCTGTGCCACCGGCACAGGCTGCATCGTCGCCCGACCTCACGAACGGCGATCCACTCGAGAAACCGCTCACGAACTTCCGACTCACGACACTACGCAGGCTCCACCACGCGGGTGAAGGTCGAGCGGGTTCCGATCGGCTCGAACCCGAGGCGCCGGTAGAAGTGCCGTGGCCAGTCGCCGGCGTCGGCGACGATGAAGACGAGGTCGTGGCCGCGGGCAAGCGCAGCGGCGGCGGCGGCGATGACCGCCGCCCGGGCGGCGCCGCGACCGCGGTGCTCAGGGAGGGTGGCGACGTCTTCGACCTGGGCGATCCGGCCGTCCGAGTAGAGGTGGCATCCTGAGACCACGCGGCCCGACGGATCCCGGACGCCGAAGAACGCGGCGTCGGTGGCCCCCGGAACGCGGTCGTCGGCGGCGGCGATCTGGCGCACGACCTCGGCGGTGCCCCACGGCAGCTCGCGCAGCGAGGCCGCGCGAACCTCCGCGAGGTCGGCGAGCTGCACCGGCACGGCGGCGGGTGCGACCGGCGCCGCGGGCAGCGGGCCGGTGAGCGCCATCGTGATCAGCGGCGCCTCGAGCCAGCCCGCTGCTCCGAACGCCGCCGACATCGCGCGCGGCTCACCGGCCCCGGCGACCGAGACGCAGCGGTGGCCGAGGCCGTCTTGGAGCCGGTCGGCGGCGGCGATCAGGTCCGGCGCGCTGACCGGCCCGACCGGATGACGGACGTGCAGGCGGTTGAGGTCGTAGACGATCGGAAAGGTCGGCGTGCGGATGACCGTCCCGTGCTCGAAGCGCTGCACCGCGTCGCAGCGCGCCTCGGCGATCGCGTCCTCGAA
>CAZEKK010000448.1:0-1889 GCA_964512905.1 uncultured Solirubrobacteraceae bacterium | reverse complement strand
GACGGCCCCGCGGCGCGCGCGGCCGCCGGGACGGCGTCGCTGGGCTGGCCCGCCACGGCGCCCAGCGGCGCGAGCCGCCCCCTCAGGCCCCAGCCGGCTCCGGACCCTGCACCGCGCCGCCCGACCGGGCCTCGCCGGCGGCGAGCAGCCGCTCGCGCAGGTCGGCCTCCTCCTCGGGCGTCGGGTCCCACTGGGCCGGGTCGGGGAGGTCGCCGACGCCATCGAGCCCGAACAGCTTCAGGAAGAGCGGCGTCGTGCGGTAGAGGATCGCGCCGAACTGCGAGCGCCCGCCCTCCTCGATCAGGCCGCGATCCTGCAGCGTCGCGGTCGCCGAGTCCGACGCCACGCCGCGGATCCGGGTGATCTCCGGGCGCGACACCGGCTGCAGGTAGGCGACGATGGCGAGCGTCTCGGCCTGGGCCGCCGTCAGCGGCGGCGTGCGCGGCTTGGCGAACAGCCGCCGGGCCGCCGGCTCGGTGTCCGGGTGCGAGGCCAGGGTGTAGCCGCCGGCCAGCTCCCGCAGGACGACGCCGCGGCCCTCGCGCTCGCAGCGGTCGCCCAGCGCCGCGAGCGCTGCGCCGACCTCGTCGGGCTCCGCGTCGGCGGCCTCGGCCAAGTCGGCCAGCGCGACGGGCTCGCTCGACAGGAAGAGCAGCGCCTCGAGCGTGCGTTCCAGCGCCGTCATCCGGCCGCCCGCGCCAGGTCCGGGGCGCCGTCGTCCGCCACCGCGTGCAGCCGCGGCTCGACCGTGATCTCGCCGAACAGCTCCGGCTGGGACCACGTCGCCTCGCCGCGCTTGTAGAGCTCGAGCAGCGCGAACAGCGTCACGGCCACGGTCACGCGGTCGGCGCCCCGCACCGCGTCGTCGAAGGAGAACCGCCCGCGCCGCAGCAGGGTGCGCAGGACGTGCAGGCGCTCGGGCACCGACACCCGCGGCGCCACCATGTGGCGCAGGTCGACCGGGGCCGGAACCCGGAGCAGGTCGCCCAGCGCGGCGCCGAGCTGCGCCGGGTCGTAGACGCCGGCGGGCTGGTGGTCGAAGGACACCCGCCGCAGCGCGGCCGGCAGCGGCGCGTCCCGGTAGCGGAAGCCCGCCTCGGCCGCGAGCCGGCCCGCGAGCTCCTCGGCGGCCTGGCGGTAGCGCCGGGCGTCGAGCATGCGCGCCAGCAGCTCCTCGGCGGCCTCTCCGGGCTCGAGATCCGCGAGCTCGTCCAGCTCCTCGCCGGGCAGGAGGAGCCGCGACTTCAGCTCCAGGAGCGCGGCGATGAGGACGAGGAACTCGGTGGCGACCTCGAGGTCGAGCTCCCCGGCGAGATCGAGATGGTCGATGTAGGCGGTCACGACCCCGGCGAGATCGACCTCGCGGAGATCCACCTCCTCGCGGAGGATCAGCGTCAGCAGGAGGTCGAACGGCCCCGTGAAGACGTCGAGATCGAGCTCGAGCTCGGCAACGCGCATGGGCACCAGACGCTAGCGGCCGGGCTGGACGGGTCCGACGCCCATCGCCCGCCGCACGTCGGCGAGCGTCTCCGCCGCGATGGCGCGGGCCTTCTCCGCGCCCGCCGCGAGCGTGGACTCGAGCGCGGCCTCGTCGCCGCGGATCTCGCCGTAGCGCTCGCGCACGGGCTCCAGGTACGCCGTCACCGCCTCGGCGACGGCGACCTTGAACTCGCCGTAGCGGGCGTCCGCGAACTCGCGCTCGACCTGCTCCATGCCCACGCCGCGGACCACCGAGAGGATCTCGATCAGGTTCGAGATGCCCGGCTTGTCCGGCGCCCGCACGACGTCGCTGCCGGAGTCGGTGACCGCGCTCTTGACCTTCTTCTCGATTGCCTTGGGCTCGTCGAGCACGTAGACGGTTCCCTGCTCGCTGCCGCCGGTGGTCGACA
>CAZEKK010000447.1:0-1891 GCA_964512905.1 uncultured Solirubrobacteraceae bacterium | reverse complement strand
CGATGTTCACGATCGCCTCGGTCTCGGTGATCTCGAACTGCAGCGCGCCGGACGGCACCGCGGGATCGGCGACCGCCGCCTCGATCTCGGCGAGCACGCCGTCGTCGATCATCGAGGCCGCGCTGAGGTTGATCGCAAACTGAGGCAGCTCCCCGCCGAGATGACGGGCCTCGGCGAGCCCGGCGGCCTGGCGGACCACCCAGGCGTCGACGGCGGGCATGAGGCCGAACCGCTCGGCCACCGGGAGGAAGGCGCCGGGCTCGCTGAGCTCGCCCTCGCTGTCGCGCAGGCGCAGGAGCAGCTCGTGCCGGAGGACCTGGCTCGTGGCCACCGTGACGATCGGCTGCGCGTGCAGCTCGAAGGCGTCGGCCTCGAGCGCGTCGCGGATGCGCTCGATCCAGTGCCGGCGATCGGCCGGCGAGCGCCCATCGGGGCTGCCCGCCACGACGGACCGGTCGCGACCGGCATCCTTCGCCCGCCGCATGGCGCTGCGCGCAAGCCCGAAGAGCTCCTCCGGGGAGAGCGCGAGGTCGGGGTCGAAGCAGGTGATGCCGGCGCTCGCGGTCACCGCGAGCGGCCGGCCGCCGACGGTCGGCGCCGTGGTGCGAATCGCGTGCAGCAGCCGGTCGGCATTGGCCGTCGGCGTGTCGCGCGGCGCGGCGCCCGTCAGGACCCCGAAGCAGTCGCCGCCGATGCGGCCGGCGACGTCCCCGGCCCTGATCGTGGCCTCCAGGGTGCGGCCGACCTGGGCCAAGGCCTCGTCCCCGACGGCCGTGCCATAGGCGTCGTTGAGGGCGGCCACGCGGTCGACGTCGATGAGGATCAGCTCGGCGGCCCGCTGCCCGGGCTCGGCGGCCGCGGCGGCCACCTCGGCGACGAACCGCTCGAAGCGCTGGCGCGTGTAGAGCCCGGTGAGCACGTCGCGGACCGCCAGGTCGCGCAGCCGGCGCTCGTAGCGCTCCTTCTCGCCGACCTCGACGACATGGGCCAGCACGTAGCGCGGCGCGCCCCGGTCGTCGCGCACGAGCGCCGCGTGCACCTCCACCTCGATCTCCTCGCCGTCCGGGCGCAGCACCGCCGCGCTCGTGCTCGTCCGGTCGATCTCGCCCGCGTAGACCCGCCGCCACTCGGCCCGTTCCCGCTCCACGAGCTCGGCGTCCGCGATCAGGGACCCCGGAACCATGGACATCAGGTCCTCCGCTCCGCGGCCGGCGATTCGGCACAGCGCGTCGTTGACGCGCACGAACTCCCCGAGGCCCGTCTCCTCTGAGAAGCGGACGATGCACATCCCGATGGGCGCGAAGTCGAATGCCCCCGCGAAGCGGCGGTCGCCGTCGCGCACCTGGGTCTCGGTGGCTCGGCGCTCGGTGACGTCGATGCCGCTGGACACGATGCATTCGACCGTGCCGTCCTCCCGGCGCAGGACGTCATTGTCCCAGGCGATCCGGCGCCGGGTGCCGTCCGCGGACAGCCAGTCGTTCTCGTTCGATCCGCGCTCGGTGATCGTGGTGAGCAGGTGCCGGACACGCTCGCGCTCGTCGTCGGGGATCACGTCCCACGCCGGGCGCCCGATCAGCGCGGACGCCGGCCGGCCGGCCGCGGCCTCAGCGGCCCGGTTGACCCAGAGGAACTGGCCGGCAGGGTCGAGCACCGCCATGAGCGCCGGGGTCACGTCGATCACGGCCGCGAGGCGCCGCGGCTCCGGCAAGGCCGGCGGCCTGTCGCTGGGGGTGTCGGGGCGGCTGATGCTGGCGGCTCCTCTGGCGCGACGATATCGGCCCAGGGCCGAGCCGTCAGCGAAACAGGTCGTCGGCCGCCGGCCGGATGAGCGCCGCGGCGCCCGGTCCGTCGCCGGCGGTGACGTGGCGGCCTAGCCCGCTGAGGGCCACCG
>CAZEKK010000446.1:0-1893 GCA_964512905.1 uncultured Solirubrobacteraceae bacterium | reverse complement strand
CGCTACGACCCGGCGCGCTCGAGCACCAGGCGGTGCCCGTTGACCGTCTCGCCGCTGACCTGTTCGGCGACGGCCCCGGCCTCGGATGCCGGCACCTCGACGAACGCGAAGCGCTCGAGCACGCGCACGTTGCGGACCGCCTCGCCGTGCAGGCCGGTCGCGCTCGTGATTGCGTGGATGAGGCCCGCGGCATCGAGGCCGTCGGCGCTGCCCCCGCGGACGATGAGCTTGGCGTAGGGCTCGGCGCCGTTGCGGGAAAGCTGGGGCTTGGCGTGGCGCCTGGGGCGCTCGCGAACCGGGGCGGGCGCGACGTGGGCCCCTTCCGTCCACGGCGACATCGTGGTGCCGGCATGGCGTTCGATCGCCTCCACGTCGCGCTTCTGGCGCGGCTCGTAGAACGTGATCGCGCGGCCCGAGCGCCCGACCCGGCCGGTGCGTCCGATCCGGTGGACGTAGACGTCCGGCGACGTGGGGACGTCGAAGTTGATGATGTGGGTGACCGCCGCGATGTCCAGCCCGCGCGCCGCCACGTCGGTGGCCACCAGGATCGGCACGTGTCCGCCCTTGAACGAGATCATCACCCCGTCGCGCGCCCCCTGGCTCATGTCGCCGTGCAGGGCGCGGACGTTCAGGCCGCGGTCGCGCAGCGTCCGGAACAGCTGATCGCAGCGGATCTTCGTGCGCACGAAGACGATCGCCTGCGTCGGACGCTCGGACTCCAGGACGCGCACCAGCGCATCGGCCTTCTCCTTGCCGGGCACCTCGAGCGCGAACTGCTCGACCGTGTCGACGGTCAGCGTGGGCGCCTTGACCTTCACCGTCACCGGGTCGTAGAGGTACTGCTCGGCCAGGCGGCGGATCTCCGGCGGCATCGTCGCCGAGAAGAGCGCCGTCTGGCGGGAGCCGGGCGTGAGCGAGAGGATCTTCTCCACGTCCTCGAGGAACCCGAGGTCGAGCATCTCGTCGGCTTCGTCGAGCACCACGAAGCGGCATCCCGTCAGCATGAGCGAGTGACGCGAGATGAGGTCGAGCACGCGCCCGACCGTGCCGACGACGATCTGCCCTCCGGCCCGCAGCTGCGCCTGCTGGGAGCGAATCGGCGCCCCGCCGAAGACGGCCACGACGTCGACGCCCTTGCGGGCTGCGTACGCGCGCACGGCCTGCGTGACCTGGATGCACAGCTCCCGCGTCGGCGTGAGCACGAGCGCCTGGACCTCCTGGAGCTCCGGGTCGGTCTCCTCGATCATCGGCAGGCCGAAGGCCGCGGTCTTGCCGCTGCCGGTCTGAGCCTGGCCGATCACGTCGCGGCCTTCCAGGAGCGGAGGGATCCCCTGGACCTGGATCGGGCTGGGCGACTCGTAGCCGACATCGCGCAGCGCCTCGAGCGTGCTCTCGGACAGTCCGAGGTCGGCAAACGACGTCATCGCCCGCGGGAGCTTACGGGTCGGGCTGCGCCGCGGCGGCGCGGTCCCCAGCCGCGCCGCCGCGTCCCAGCCGCGCCGCCGCGTCCCAGCCGCGCCGCCGCGTCCCAGCCGCGCCGCTGCGCCCCACCCGCCACAGAGCGCTCGGGCTTCACGCTCCGCAGTCCCGAGTCACTCCGGCCGTACTCGCGTCACGAACGCGTGCCGGTTCCCGACGCGCGGCGCCCCGCGCGCGGCCGCTGCGTGAGCCTGGGCCTGGATCGACGCACAGTGGGACGTTCCAGGCCCAGGCTGCGCGCGCGCCCGGCGGCACGCCAGTGCGGAGCGCGCTTTGCCACAGCACTGACCCGGAAGGCACGCGCACCTGCTGGCTGCCGGGCTCGGCGACCGCGGATTCACGATCGCGGGCGGTCGCGAGATCCGACCACGGGCGGCCCGCCGGATCCGACCACGGGCGGCCCGCCGGATCCGA
>CAZEKK010000445.1:0-1895 GCA_964512905.1 uncultured Solirubrobacteraceae bacterium | reverse complement strand
TCGTCCTCGTGGCGGTCGCCCTCGCCGGGCTGACCCTGCGCCCGGGGACCGTCCTGAGCATCAGCGACGAGGCCCTGGCGACGTCGATCGCGCGCAGCGCCGACACCGCCGCGGGCGGCTGCCATCATCGCAGCGACTCCTGGTTCTGCACCGACGGCGACTCGCGGATGTACCGCGCGACCGTCGGCGACTACGGGTGCTGGGAGGCGGTGAAGGTGACGCCGGCCGGCAAGATCGCCTCACTCGAGCCGGTCTCCGGCTGCGTGAACCTCCCGGACGTCCTCGGCTTCGGCCACTGAGCCGCGGGCGCTCGGCGGCGGTCGCCAGCCCGCGTCCTATGATCAGGGCGATGCGACGCGAACCGCCGGGGCAGGCGAGTCGCCGACCGGGGCGCTGACGCCTTGGAGTCCGGCGCGATAGCCGAAGAGAGGGTTGCCGAGGCGCCGGCCAAGCCGGTCGCCCGCGACAACGGGCGCCGCAACGTCGTCATCGGCCTCGGCGCCTACGTGATCGCCACGATCGTCCTGATCTCATTCACGGGGCTGCTCCTGGCCCGCGAAACGATCTTCCTCTGGCTGCTGGTCGGGCTGCTGGCGGTCTCGCTGGCCGACGTCCGCGGCTTCGCCCGCGGGGTCATCTTCGACTGGCTGCCGTTCTACGCGATCCTCGTCGGCTACGACCTGCTGCGCGGCTTCGTCGGCAACAACCCGCTGTTCGCGCCTCACTTCGTCCCCCAGATCGACGCCGACAAGTTCCTCTTCGCCGGCAACGTGCCGACCGTCTGGCTCCAGGAGCGGTTCTACGAGATCGGCCAGCTCCCCTGGTACGACGTCTTCTCCTGGGCCGTGTACCTGACCCACTACTTCATGGTGTTCATCGCGGCGGCCTATCTCTGGCGCGTCTCCCATCTGCGCTTCCTCGAGTTCCGGGCGATGGTGCTGACGCTCAGCATCGCCGCCTTCGTCACCTACGCCCTCGTTCCGGCGGCACCGCCGTGGATGGCCGCCGACCACCTGATGATCGGCCCGGTCGTGCGGGTGACCGGCAGCGTCTGGACCGAGCTCGGGGTCTCTCCGGCGGCCGCGATCTGGGACAAGGGCAACTCGCTCTACAACCCGGTCGCGGCGTTGCCGTCTCTGCACGCGGCGTTCCCGATGCTGCTCTGCGCGTTCTTCTGGCGCTCGGGCCGGGTCGCGCGCGTCCTCGGGGTGGCCTACGTCCTGGCGATGGCGTGGACCCTCGTCTACGGGGGCGAGCACTACGTCTTCGACGTCCTCCTCGGCTGGATCTACGCGCTCAGCGTCTTCTTCGGCGTCCGCTGGGTCCGCGCGAAGTGGTCGGCGCGCCGCGCCCGCAACCGCGAGCCGGTCCCCGCCGAAGCCGCCGCCACGTCGCTTCCCCCTGCCGAAACCAGAGATCCGGTTCTTCGTTAGGTATCCCTAACCCGACTTGCTAGCCTGCCCGTCGTGCCAAGGGGACGCCAGGTCAGGACGAAGAAGAAGTGCTGCAAGTCGGGGCCGCGCTGCAAGCGCTGCCCGGCGGCGATGAAGAAGCTCGAGAAGCGCGGGCTCGCCACCAGGCTCTCCAAGCGCTCCTACGTCGTCTCGCTCGACGCCACCAAGAAGGACCTCAAGGCCGCTCGGGCGCGTTAGCCGCCCGGCCCTCGCGCCGCCAGAGCTCGCTGCGGATCGCCCAGCGCTCGTGGTCCCGCCACTCGCCGTTGATTCGCAGGTAGCCCTCCAAATAGCCCTCCCTGACGAAGCCGAGGCGGCGGACTAAGGCGATCGACGCCTCGTTGTCGGGCTGGATGTTCGCCTCCACGCGGTGCAGGCCGAGTGGGCCGAACGCCTCGTCGAGGACGAGCCCGACGCCCTCGTGCATCAGCCCCCGGCCCT
>CAZEKK010000444.1:0-1906 GCA_964512905.1 uncultured Solirubrobacteraceae bacterium | reverse complement strand
GCCGCTTCTCCGCCGACAGCACCAGCCCGGTCACCAGCGGCACCTCCTCGAACCTCCCGCCATCGGCAGGCCTGCCCGCCTTCGCCGCCACCGTCCGGGAGGCCGGCGCATACTCCCGCTCGCGCAGCGCGCGCGGCAGGCGGCGATCCGGGCTGAACCTCGCCGCGCTCAGCCGGTAGGAGCCCTCCGGCACCTTGATCGCAAACTTCCCGTCCCGCCCGGTCTCACCCGACCGCTTCTCCTTCCCCGACGCCGTGACGCGCACGCCGGCCACCGGATCCCCCGCCCTGGTCTGGACCGTGCCGCGGATCACCGTGTTGCGGCAGCGGGTCTTCGCCGCCCACGCCGGCGGGGAGAACGCGCCGGCTCCGAGCTGGGCCGCAGCGTCGGCCACCTTGCAGCCCGACAGCGTGAAGTTCGCCGTGCCGGTCTTCCCCTTGGAGACCTTCACCGATCGCTGCCGCGGCGAGAAGATCGCGTCCTCGCTCGTGGCGCTCACCCGGTAGGTGCCCGCCTGCTCGACCTGGATCACGTAGCGGCCGGAGCCGTTCGTCGTCCCCGCCCCGGAGTCGGGACCGCTCGCCGCCACCCGCACGTCCTCCACCGGATCGCCGTCCCGATCGACCACCCGCCCCCGGATGTAGCCGACCTGCTTGCGCCCGCGCACGGCGAAGTAGTCCTGCTCCACGCCACCGGAGAAGCTGAGGTTGATCGTCTCCCAGGCCGGCGACTCGCTCACCGCACGGCCGGTGCACGTGACCGAGCTCTGGACCTTGTCGGTCGGGCACGTGACCTTCACCGAGCTCGGCACCGTGAGGCTGAACCCGCGCTCCTGGTCGCCGAACACGCTCTGGACCTGCACCGTGAAGGTGTCGCCCACGCGCATCCGGTGCGGGCTGATCGTCAGCTCGGCCTGGTTCATGTCGTCCATGACGTTGGGGCCGACATCGCGCCCGTAGCAGCCGCTCTTGTTGCCGCCGAAGCCGGCGCCGCACTTCTTCGGCGGCGTGCCGAGCGGCGGCAGCGAGGCGCCCTGCGCGGGCGCAGCGCCGGCGAGCAGCCCGGCGAGCGCCAGGACCGCCCAGCCCAGGCGGGCGGTGCGTCGGACTCCCCGCGGGAGCCGGGATGTCGAACGGTGTCGAGTCACGGCGCCGTCGGTGGCGCTGGTCCGGCGTCGACGCCGGACGGCCGCAAGCCTGCGGCCGCTGGCGACGATACGCCCGTGCCCGGCCGATCGCAACCGGGAACCGCGCCGCGGCTACGCCTTCAGCCGCCGCCCCGTCGCGAACAGCCACGAACTCCACGCCACCATGCCCGCCGCCAGCACGGCGACGACAGCCAGCGACAGGCCGATGCTCGCGTCGCTGGTGCCGAGGAAGCCGTAGCGAATCGCGTTGACGACGTAGAAGATCGGGTTGGCGTGTGAGATCTCCTCCCACGGCGACGGCAGCAGGCTCACCGAGTAGAAGACGCCGCCCAGGAAGGTGAGCGGCAGGATCACGATGTTGTTCACGAACGACTGGTGGTCGAACGTCTGCGCGTAGATCCCCACAACGATCCCCAGCGAGCAGAAGAGCACGAGCGACAGGGTCACCGCAACCGCCAGTTCCAGCGGATGCTGGACCGGGACGCCGGTCACCGGCAGCGCCAGCGCCAGGAGGGCGCCGCCGATGATCAGCGCGCGGACCGCCCCGCCGAGTGACATCCCGAGGTTGATCTCCCACGACCGCATCGGCGCCGCGAGGATGTCGTGGATGTAGCGGTCGAACCGCGCCTGGAAGATCGACGACGAGTTGTTCGAGTACGCCGCCTGGACCATCGCCATCGTGATCAGCCCCGGCACGATGAACTGGTCGTAGTCGAAGCCCTCGATCTGCTTGATGCGCCCGCCGAGCGACAGGCCGAA
>CAZEKK010000443.1:0-1909 GCA_964512905.1 uncultured Solirubrobacteraceae bacterium | reverse complement strand
CGCTCGATCGAAGAGGACCTGGCCGGCGTGGCCGCCGCCAACCTCCACCGCGACCACGATGCGCTCCGCCACGTCTGCGAGCAGTCGATCCGCAACTACGACCCGTGCATCTCCTGCGCGACGCACTTCCTGCGCCTGGAGGTGCAGGGTGCCTGACGCGACCGCGGCGCAGGCGTCGGCGCCGGAGCCGGCGGCGGCGGTCGCGGCGCCGGCTGGGCCACCGACCGCTGCGCCCGCCGCAGTCGTCATCGCGCTCGGCGACCGCCTGCGCGGCGACGACGCCGCCGGTCCGCTCGCCGGCGACGCGCTCCGCGCGCGCGGCGACGCGGTCATCGACGCCGCCGGCGATCCGGCCGGGCTGCTGGACGCCTGGGCGCAGGCGCCGCTGGCGATCGTGGTCGACGCCGTCGTCTCCGGCGCCCCCGCGGGCACCGTCCACCGGCTCGACGCCTCCGCGACGCCACTGCCCGCGTCGATGCGCGCCGGGTCGACCCACGCGCTGGGGCTCGCGGAGGCGATCGAGCTTGGCCGGGCGCTCGGCCGCCTGCCGGGCCGCCTGCTCGTCTACGGGATCGAGGCTGAAGCCGCCAGCCTCGGGGCCGCACCGTGCCGTGAGGTTGCCGCGGCCGCCGCGGCGGTTGCGGACGAGATCGCGCAGGTGGTCGGTCGCTGACGGCGGGTGCCCCTGCGGGCGCTCGGATCCGCCTGCCCGGCCGCTCAGCGCTACCCTCGCGGCCACCGTGGCCGCCGCCGGCTCCCAGACCCCAGTGCTCGTCGTCGGGGCCGGCCCGGTCGGCCTGGTCGCTGCGATCGAACTGCGCCGGCGCGGCGTGCCGGCGCGGATCGTCGACCGGCTTGCGGAGCCGACCGACGAGTCCCGGGCCGTCGCGATCCACGCGCGCAGCCTCGAACTGCTGCGGCGGCTCGGCGTGCTCGACGACTTCCTCGCGGCGGGCGTCCCGCTCACGCGCGTGCGGCTCAGCGCTCACGGCCGCGACCTGGCCGAGGTCGAACTCACCCAGGCCGACAGCCCGCACCCCTTCACGCTCTCACTGCCGCAGACGGAGACCGAGCGGCTGCTGACCGCACGCCTGGCCGCGCTCGGGGGGGCAGTGGAGCGCGGGCAGGAGATCGTGGCGCTCGCACAGGACGAGGCCGGTGCGCTCGCCACGCTGCGGGGCGGCGACGGCACCGAGGAGCGGGTGCGGGCCGGCTGGATCGTCGGCGCCGACGGCGGCCGCAGCGCGGTCCGCAGGCTGGCCGGCTCCAAGCTGCGGGGCAGCTTCAAGGGCCAGTGGTTCCTGACCGCCGACGTCGAGGCGGAGGCCGACCTCCCGCGCGACGCGATCCACGTCGGCTTCGCGGCCGACGGGCCGCTGTTCTTCTTCCCGATGCGCGGGCAGCGCGCCCGCATCATCGCCGAGATCGACGGCGACGGGCCGGCGCTGACGATTGCGGACGTCCAGGCGATCGTCGACGCCCGCGGCGGCGGCATCCGCGTGACGGCGGCTCACTGGCTCGACCGGTTCGAGATCCACCACGCGCAGGTGCCGCGCTATCGGGAGGGCCGGGTCCTGCTCGCCGGCGATGCCGCGCACATCCACAGCCCGGCGGGCGGCCAGGGCATGAACACCGGCATGCAGGACGCCGGCAACCTCGGATGGAAGCTGGCCCTCGTCGTGCAGGGGCTCGCTGATCCGGCGCTGCTCGACACCTACCACGACGAGCGCCACCCGATCGCCGCGCGCGTGCTGCACGGCTCCACCATGACGACCAACCTCGGCACGGTCCGATCGGCCCCCGCCCGGTTCCTGCGCGACCACCTGCTCCCGGTCGTCGCCGGCGTCGGACGGGTGCAGCGCCGCCTCGTCGCGGCCGCCGAGGAGACCGACATCGCCTACGGGGAGGG
>CAZEKK010000442.1:0-1917 GCA_964512905.1 uncultured Solirubrobacteraceae bacterium | reverse complement strand
TGATCGCCGGGGGCGGCACGATCACCCACCACCACGCGGTGGGCCGCGACCACCGCCCCTGGTACGACCGCCAGCGGCCCGACGTGTTCGCCGCCGCGCTGGCCGGCGCCAAGGCCGCGGTCGACCCGGCCGGGATGCTCAACCCGGGCGTCCTCATCGACCCGTGACGCGGATCGCGGTCCTCGGGCCGGGCGGGGTTGGGGGCCTCGTCGCGGCGGCGCTGGCGCGATCGGGCGCCGACGTGGTCGTGGTGGCGCGGGAGGAGACGGCGGCGGCGATCGCCGCGCACGGCCTGAACGTCCGCAGCGCCGCGCTCGGTGACTTCACGGCCACGCCCCGCGTCGCCACCCGGCTCGACGAGCCCGCGACGGCCCTCCTCGTCGCCACCAAGCACGGCGGGCTCGACGAGGCGCTCGACCGCGTCGCGGCAGCACCGGACGTCGTCGTGCCGCTGCTCAACGGCATCGAGCACCTCGCCCTCCTGCGCGCCCGGTTCGGGGACCGCGTCGTCGCCGGGGTGATCCGCGTCGAGTCCGACCGGCCGGCCCCCGGTGAGATCATCCAGACCAGCCCCGGCGTCCGCGTCGACCTCGGCCCGGTGCCGGCCGCCCGCGCCGCTGCGGTCGACGAGCTTGCCCGCGGGCTGCGGGAGGTCGGGATCGACGTCGTGCGCGGGCGCACCGACGCGGACGTGATGTGGCGCAAGCTCGTGCGGCTGAACGCGCTCGCGCTCGCCACCACGGCCTTCGACGAGCCGCTCGGCGCCATCCGCGACGATCCGGCTGCCGCCGCGGCGCTGGACGCCTGCGTGCGCGAGGCGGCAGCCGTGGCCCGGGCCGAAGGCGCCGCGCTGAGCGCCGAGGACACCCTGGCCGAGCTGCACGCCGCCCACCCCGGACTCGGAAGCTCGATGCAGCGCGACGTCGCCGCCGGCAGGCCGCCCGAACTCGACGCGATCGCCGGCGCCGTCCTGCGGGCCGCCGCGCGGCACGGGATCCGGTGCCCGACCATCGCCGCGCTGGCCGGTCGAGCCGCCGCTCGCGCCGGGATCGACCCGCCGGCCGGCGCCGGATAGCTACGGCGTGGTGGCCGGGGTCCCGAAGGGGACGGCCTGCGTCGCCACGGCGTCGACGGCCTCGGCCTCCTGCGCCTCCTCCTCCTCGAGGTGCGAGCCGTCGCAGAGGACGCGGAAGTTGCCGGTCACGCCGCTGTCGGCCTGGATCACGATCCCCGGCAGGATCTCCTCGCCCTCGTCGAGGCCGAGCCGCTCGAGGTCGAATGGGCTCAGCCCGATGCCCCACGCCGTGTGGGTCGGGTTCTCGCGATCGTGCGCCGCGATCGCCTGGGCGAAGCGCTCGAGGTTCTTGGCGATCTTGTCGACCGACACCGGGCGAAGCCTAGCGCCCTCCTGCCGGACGCCTCAACCGCCCCGCGCCGCGGCGGCGAGCAGCGCGATGCCCGCGAGCGCCGCGCCGCCGACGAGCGCGTCGGCGGCGCGGCGGCGCCCGCGTCCGGCGGCCACGAGGCCCGCGACGCGCACCGGGCTGGCGAGGCGGGCCGCGCTGGCGATCGCGCGGCCGGGCGGCCGGGCCCGGCCGAAGTACACCCCGGCGGCGTAGGCGACGCCCGCCCCCTGCCGGGCCAGTTCAAGGCCGGCGGCGGGCGCGCCGAGCCGCCCGCGCCGCACCGCTCCGCCCAGGGCGGCGGCGGCGAAGCAGGCATCGACGAGGCCTTCGAGGTCGCGGCCCGCCCGGGTCGGCGCCCCCAGGCGCGCCGCCCGCCCATCGAGCACGTCAGTCAGCGCCGCGGCGGCACAGACCACCGCCGACGGCGTGTCGGCGGCAACCGGCACGAGCCAGGCCCGCGCCAGGGTGAGCGCGTCGGCGCTTCCGAGCGGACGCGGCGTTCCGTCCTCGG
>CAZEKK010000441.1:0-1924 GCA_964512905.1 uncultured Solirubrobacteraceae bacterium | reverse complement strand
GCTCAGCGAGTCGTAGAGCGCCGAGAAGCCGCCGGGAACGCCCTCCGCGAGGACCTGCTCGCGGGTGACGATGCCGTAGCGCTCGAGCAGCAGCTCCGCCTGCGCGCGCCGCCGCGCGCCGGGGTCTGCCGCGTCGCGGAAGAGGCCGGTCGTCAGCGACCAGCGGCCCTGCACCTGGGCGGCGGCCCCCCTGCGGCGGGAGGCGAACCGGCGCCCACCCGCCCGCCGGGCGCGCTCGCGCTGGGCACGGGCCAGCGTGAGGCGCGGCGCGCGCAGTGGGGCGAAGGCGTCGTTGGTCGCCTCGCCGGCCCAGACGAGGTCCCACAACGCCTCCTGGAGATCCTCGGGGGCGAGGTCGACGTCGGCGAGGAGGTCGGTGAAGAAGGCCGCGCCGGCCCCGAGCCGCTCCCGCACGAGGTCGTGCGACGGCTCAGCCGGCGGCTCGCCCTTGAACGGCGGCGGCCCGAGCAGGCCGGCGTCCTCCCGGAACAGGAGCACGATGCGGCCGGTCGAGCGGCCGAGGGCGCCGGCCCCGACCCACACGAGCTCGCCGCTGGCGCAGAGCTGGTCCATCCACGCCGGCGAGTAGGCGCCGACGCGCCGCGGCAGGACGTCCTGCTCCCACACCGCGGCCGGCAGCGCGACGCCCTGGAGCGGGACCAGCTGCTCGCGGAGGCGGTCGACGCCGGCCCCGCCGGCGGCATGGCGGTCGACGCCCTGCCAGCTCGGCAGGAAGCGGGCGAGCGTGCGCTGCTCGGCCGGCTCGATCTCCTCGCGGAGCACCGCCAGGGAGGCGCGCCGCAGCCGGCGGAGCACCTCCGGGTCGCACCACTCGCGCTCGCTGCCGCCAGGGCGCAGCTCGCCGCGGACGAGGTCGCCGGCCCGCTCGAGCTCAGCGAGCGCGGCGGACGGGTCCGCCCCGTAGCGGCCGCGCAGCTCGGCGGTCGTGAACGGCCCGTGGGTCTGGGCGTAGCGGCGGGCTAGCCGGGAGAGCGCGTCCGGCACGGGCGCCAGGAAGGCGTCCGGAAGGCCGCCCGGGGGGACGGCGCCGAGGGCGTCGCGGTAGAGGCCGGCGTCCTGGGCGGCGATCCAGCGCGGCTCGCCGCGCAGCCGGACGGTCACGGCGCGGCGCTCGCGCTCCAGCCGGGCCAGGGCGGCCTCGGCGTCGACGCCGTCGAGCATCCGGGCCTGCGCCTCGTCGAGGGTGAGGTCGCCCAGCCGGCGCAGCACGTCGTGCAGGGCGTCGGTGCTGCCCGCCCGCGTCCGCTCGGACCGGTGCTGAAGGTCGTCCTGCACCTGGTCCAGCGCAGCGGGGTCGATCAGCTCGCGCAGCTCCTCCTGGCCGAGCAGCTCGCGCAGGAGGTCGCGGTCCAGGGAGAGCGCAGCGGCCCGCCGCTCGGCGTTGGGCGTGTCGCCCTCGTACATGTAGGTCGCGACGTAGTCGAACAGCAGCGATGACGCGAACGGCGAGGCGGTTGGCGTCTCGACCTCGACGAGCGAGAGCTCGCGCCGGTGCAGCCCGCGCAGAAGCTCCTGCAGGCCGGGCAGGTCGAGGACGTCGCGCAGGCACTCCCGGTAGGTCTCGAGGATCACCGGGAACTGGCCGTAGCGGCGCGCGACCTCCAGAAGGGTCTGAGCCTTGAGACGCTGCTGCCACAGCGGCGTGCGCCTGCCCGGATAGGCGCGCGGAATGAGCAGGGAGCGCGCGGCGTTCTCGCGGAAGCGCGCACCGAAGAGCGCCGAGCCGCCGAGCTCGGCGACGACGGCGTCTTCGATCTCGTCCGGGTCGAGCAGGACGAGGTCGGCCCCGGGCGGCTCGTCGGCATCGGGGAGGTGGACGATGATCCCGTCGTCGGACCAGATCGCGTCGGCCTCGAGGCCGAGTTCGTCGCGAATGCGCGCGCTCAGCGCCAAGCCCCAGGCG
>CAZEKK010000440.1:0-1943 GCA_964512905.1 uncultured Solirubrobacteraceae bacterium | reverse complement strand
TCGCCTCCTGCGACGGCTGCCAGCTCAGCCTGCTCGACTGCGAGGACGAGCTGCTCGACGTCGCCGGGGCGGTCGACATCGCCTACTTCCTCGAGGCGTCGAGCGCCACCGCGAAGGGGCCCTACGACCTGTCACTCGTCGAGGGGTCGGTCACGACCCCGCACGACGCCGAGCGGATCCGCGAGGTCCGCCGGATCTCCAAGCGCGTGATCACCATCGGGGCCTGCGCGACGTCCGGCGGGATCCAGGCGCTGCGCAACCTCGCCGACGTCGACGACTATCTCGCCGCGGTCTACGCCACCCCGGACTACGTCTCGACGCTGCGGACCTCGACCGCGATCTCCGACCACGTCGCCGTCGACTACGAACTGCACGGCTGCCCGATCAACAAGGTCCAGCTCGTCGAGGTGCTGTCGGCCTTCATCAACCAGCGCCGGCCGATGATCGAGTCGGCCTCGGTGTGCGTCGAGTGCAAGCGGCGCGGAACCGTCTGCGTGATGGTCGCCCACGGCACGCCGTGCCTGGGCCCGGTGACCCACGCCGGCTGCGGGGCGATCTGCCCGGCCTACGACCGCGGCTGCTACGGCTGTTACGGGCCCAAGGAGGCGGTCAACGCCGCGTCGCTGGCCGGCTGGCTCGGCGACCGGGGCATGGAGGATCCCGACCTCGTGCGGGTGTTCCGGACGTTCAACGCCGCCGCACCGGCCTTCGCGCGCCAGAGCGCGGCGATTGAGGAGCGCCAGGAGTGAGCCGCCGCGCACGTGAGATCGCGGTCAAGGCCCTGGCCCGGGTCGAAGGCGAGGGGGCGATGAAGGTCGTCGTGGAGGACGGCCGGGTGGCCGGTGTCGAACTGCGGATCTACGAGCCGCCGCGCTTCTTCGAGGCGATGCTGCGCGGGCGGCGGTTCACCGAGGCGCTCGACATCACCGCGCGCATCTGCGGGATCTGCCCGGTCGCGTACATCATGAGCGCCACGGCGGCGATGGAAGCGGCCTGCGGCACCGCGGTCACGCCCGCGATCGACCGCCTGCGGCGGCTGGCCTACTGCGGCGAGTGGCTCGAGAGCCACGGCCTGCACGTCATCGCGCTGCACGCGCCGGACTTCCTCGGCTACGACGGAATCGTCGCCATGGCCGCCGACCACCGCGACCTGGTCGAGCAGGGCCTGCGGGTCAAGAAGGCCGGCAACGACCTGATCGGCGCGATCGGAGGGCGCGAGATCCACCCGATCAACTTCCGGGCCGGGGGCGTCTACCGCGCGCCGTCGCACCGCGACCTGGCCGCCCTGCGCCCGGCGCTCGAATCCGCGCGCGACGATGCGCTCGCGCTGACCCGCTGGGCCGGGTCGCTCGACTACCCCGAGCACCGCCGCGACTACGTCTTCGTGGCGCTGCGACACCCGGACGAGTACGCGATCCAGCGCGGGCGGATCGTGTCGAGCGCCGGCCTGGACCTCGCCCCGTCGGAATACGAGGACCACTTCGTCGAGGAGCACGTCGAGCACTCGACGGCGCTGCACTCGCGGATGATCGGGGACGACCGCGCCTACCTCGTCGGGCCGATGGCACGGTGGGCGCTGAACGGCCCCCAGCTTCCCGCGGCGGCGCGGGACGCCGCGGCGGACGCCGGCCTCGAGCCGGACTGCGCCAACCCGTTCCGGAGCCTGCTCGTGCGCTGCGTCGAGATGGTGGGGGCGCTGGACGAGGCGCTCGCCTTGATCGACGGGTACGAGCGGCCCGACCCGCCGGCGGTGCCGGCCGACCCGCGCGACGAGATCGGCCACGGGGCGACCGAGGCCCCGCGCGGCCTGCTCTACCAGCGCTACGCGATCGGCGCCGACGGCCTCATCCGCGAGGCGAAGATCGTCCCGCCGACCTCCCAGAACCAGCGCTCGATCGAAGAGGACCTGGCCGGCGTGGCCGCCGCCAACCTCCACCGCGACC
>CAZEKK010000439.1:0-1946 GCA_964512905.1 uncultured Solirubrobacteraceae bacterium | reverse complement strand
CGCGAGACGACTGGGTGCAAGGCATGATCAGGGCAGGGTTGGGCTTCGGGTTCTTTCCCGAATCTTCGGTTACGGAGCCTGATCTTTTGGTGCGGCCGCTCGTCGAACCTGAATACCGGCGCACCGTATTTCTGGCGACGGTCAGGGGGCGGCCGCATTCTGCTGCCGTTGGGGCCTTTGTTCGGGAAGCACGCTATCATACCTGGCCGACTTCGGCGCGCTGAACCGGGTCCGGACAGCTGGCGCACTCGCTATCGGCTGCCGATGTCAGCAGGTCATGGCATTCAGTCAGTGCGTTGATGACAACCGGGAAGCCGGCATAAATCGAAACTTGCATCATTGTTTCGACCACTTCTGCCTGCGAGATCCCGAAGTTGAGGGCAGACGCGACATGAGCCCTTAATGCTGCTGTTGCATCGCCACGCGCTGTCAACACGGAAACGGCAATCAGTTCTCGTGCGCGCAAATCGAGCACATCGCGGGTGAAGATCGCGCCAAAGGCAAATTCGATCGTCAGGCGCGCAAAGTCCGGTGCAACTTCTGCCAGGCGACTGGTCAGGATATCTGTCTTTTTGGATGACATGCCAAAAAGGATGTCCAGGCCACGCCTGAAACGATCATCGGAATCCGCAGTCGGGGTGGGAGATACAAACTCTTCATGCATTGAATTTTTCCTGGGCCCTGGTCTGGCGCCCCGCCGGGATTGGGGGAAGCGGGGCGCCAGTGTGCCGGTGCAGGGTTCACCGGAGCTTCGACCGCTGTGTTGGGGGGCACGCGGTCGCATTGGGACTCGTTTACTGGCCGTGAAAGACGTCGGATGACAGGAGCACCGCTTCGGTTTTACCTGTGTTTTTCCACCAATGGGAAATTCCGCCGGACTCGCTTGAAATTTCGCCTTCATGATGGACGATGGGTGAGGTGCAGGTACTGCGGTATTCCGTCACTTCGCCCTTGATCGTGATGATCAGTGCGGGCCGGTCCGCATGGCTGTGCAAAGGGACGACGCCGCCCGGTTGCAGAACCAGCCTGCGGGTCCGCAATTGGCGGCCGGCCACGTTGATTTCCGGCCCGAGATCGACCGCGCCGAGCACGGTATCGGTCACGCCAGATGGCATGGTGGCAGCGCCCGCAAGCGGGTTGGTTCCCATGCTTCCAGCAGGGCATTCGCCTGCGAAGGCTGGGGTTGCAACAGTTCCGAGGGAAGTCGCAGCCAGAGCCGCGAGCAAGATCTTGGTCATATCAAATCCTTTTTCTTGGGTGAATTCCTTGGTCGCCACCGGATCGAGGTACAGGGGTCTTTTGGGGGAAGTCCGACCCGGCGGCTGACACCTGTTTAGGCCTGCCTGCCTGCACTGGACATTCGATTGTGGGCATCGAGTCCATGCATGAACGGCATTTCAGCTGCTGGCCGAGGCGCGGCACAAGCCGGTCCGTCATTTGGAAATCCAGCGGAGATCGACCGTGAATATTGCAACAAAGACCAAAGCTGAACGTCACTTGCCCTTGATGGGCCGGGTTGCCGTCGTGACTGGCTCAACGAGCGGAATCGGACTGGCAGTTGCCCAGACACTTGCCATGTCCGGAGCTGATATCATGCTGAACGGTCTTGGAGACCAGGCAGCGATCGAGAAGGTCCGGGCGACGCTTGCGGCCGATGCCTGTGTGCGTGTCGGATATCATGGAGCCAATCTGCTTGAAGCAGGAGGTGCGCAAGCGCTTGTCGAGGATACGATCGAACGGATGGGCCGGGTGGACATCCTGGTGAATAACGCGGGCATTCAGCATGTATGCCCCATCGAGGAGTTTCCACCGGAAAAGTGGGACGCGATTATCGCGCTCAATCTTTCATCGGCCTTTCACACGATCCGCTCTGCCTTCGGGCCGATGAAGGACGCCGGATGGGGGCGCATCATCAATGTTGCATCCGCACATGGGCTGGTCGCCTC
>CAZEKK010000438.1:0-1952 GCA_964512905.1 uncultured Solirubrobacteraceae bacterium | reverse complement strand
CCAACCGCCTCGGTGCCGTCCTTGAGCGTCTCGATCCGGCGGATGTCGAGCCGCTGGGACGAGTAGAACTTCAGCGCCCGTCCGCCGGGCTGCGTCTCGGGGGAGCCGAACATCACGCCGACCTTCTCGCGGATCTGGTTCGTGAACAGGCACAGTGTCTGCGTGCGGTTCAGGTTGCCGGCGAGCTTGCGCATCGCCTGCGACATCATCCGCGCCTGCAGGCCGACGGTCTGATCCCCCATCTGGCCCTCGAGTTCGGCCCGCGGCGTCAGCGCCGCGACCGAGTCGACGGCCACGACGTCGACCGCGCCCGAGCGCACGAGCATGTCGGCGATCTCGAGCGCCTGCTCGCCGTGGTCGGGCTGGGAGACGAGCATCTCGTCGATGTCCACCCCGATCTCCTTGGCGTAGAGGGGATCCATGGCGTGCTCGGCGTCGATGAACGCGCAGACCCCGCCGAGCTTCTGGGCCTCGGCGATCATGTGGTAGATCAGCGTCGTCTTGCCGGAGGACTCCGGCCCGAAGATCTCCACGATCCGCCCCCGGGGAACGCCGCCGATCCCGAGCGCGAGATCGAGCGACAGCGCCCCGGTCGGGATCGCGTCGACCCGGACCTGCGCCCCCTCGTCCCCCATGCGCATGACGGTGCCCTTGCCGAACTGGCGCTCGATCTGGGTGAGGGCGCCTTGAAGGGCCGCGTCACGGGCCTGGGCGGTGCTGGCATCGGAAGGCATGGGGACTCCTCGCGGGGCTGGGGCGGACTCGACACGGTATGCGTGCGAGCGGACGGAACCAGGCTAGAACGGCGCCTGCGGAGAATCGACGCGCGCGGGCACCAACTCTGCGGCGCCGGACGCGCCGAAACGCCCGGCTGCGGCCACAGGGGTGCGGGCAAGCCCCAGGACGCCGATCCACGACCGATCGGCGCCGCGTCCGCGTGCGCAGCGATGTGGAATCAGCCATCAAGCGCTTCGCGCGCGACGAGGTCGTAGCGGGCCGCGCCGCGCCCGGTGTGGGACGCGAAGAGGCCCGCCGACGGCGCGCGGAACGCGATCCGGGGCGGCGCGGGCAGCGCCGCCTGCCGCCCCGTCGCCCCGCGGCGCAGGCGGGCCACCGTGACGTGCGGGCGGAAGGGCCGGGGATCGCGCTCCGCCCCGATCTGCTCGGCCAGCGCCGTCCAGACCCGCCCGTGCAGCGCCCCGGCGCCGCCCCCGTCGTCGGCGAGGTCGACCACGGCCAGGCGCGGTCGTCGGGCCGGGAGCCACGCGGGCGCGCCCAGCGCCATCCGCGGCGCGGGGAGGCCGCGCAGGGCGGCGAGGGCGGCGAGGGCGCCCCGAGTCTCGGCGGGATCCCGCTCCCCGAGGAAGGCGAGCGTGACGTGCAGGCTCTCGGGCGCCAGCAGGCGCAGGTCGGGCCGCCCGGCGAGGGCGCCCTGGGCCCAGCGCACGATCGCGTCGCGGGCCTCGGGCGGGAGGTCGAGGGCGATGAAGAGCCGCTGCCGCGGCCCGGTCACGTCCGGCTGGGCTCCGCGGCGCCGTCGAGGCCCCGGTCGGCGTGGCCGAGCAGCAGCCGGCGCACGAGGTGCATGGCCACCGTGGTGGAACGGTCGCGGATCGTCGCGCGGTCGCCCGGGACCGTGACCGTGCGGACGATCCGGCTCCCGGATCGCTCCGCCGCGCAGTAGCAGACGTACCCGACCGGCTTCTCCGGCGTCCCGCCGTCCGGTCCGGCGATGCCGGTGATGCCGACGCCGACGTCGGCGCCGAACCGGTCGAGCGCGCCATCCGCCAGCGCTTCGGCGACCTCGACCGACACGGCGCCGTGCGCGGCGATGAGGCCGGCCGGCACGCCGAGCAGCGCGGTCTTGGCCGCGTTGGAGTACGCGACCGCGCCACCCGCGACGTAGGCCGAGGATCCGGGGCGCTCGGTCAGCCGGGCCGCGAGCAGGCCTC
>CAZEKK010000437.1:0-1958 GCA_964512905.1 uncultured Solirubrobacteraceae bacterium | reverse complement strand
TCTACGTCTGCGGCTCGGACCAGTGGGTCTGCGGCTACATGGAGGGCGCCGTCCGCACCGGGCGCGCCGCTGCTGCCGCGGCGCTCGGCGTCGACCCGCCGGCCTCGGTGCTCGGCCCGCCGGCCTCAGCGCCCGGCCCGCCGGCCTCGGCATCCGGCCCGCCGGCCTCCGGCCCGGACCGGACGGCGGCGGGGGAGCGCGGGGCCCCCGGAGCCGGGGCCTGATGGCCCTCGAGGCGCTGCTGTCCCCGGTTCGCCTCGGGCCGATCGAACTGCGCAACCGCATCGTCTCGACCTCGCACCAGACGAGCCTCGTCCACGACCACATCCCGACCGACGACCTCGTCGCCTACCACGAGGCGCGGGCCCGCGGCGGCGCCGGCCTGGTGTCGGTCGAGGCCACCGCGGTCGACCCCACGGGCCGCCTCACGGCGCACACGATCGCCGGCTTCGTGCCGGAGATCGTGCCGGCGTGGCGCAAGATCTCCGAGGCCGTCCACGCCCACGGCGCGAAGGTGATCGCGCAGTTCAACCACGGCGGCCGCGAGCTCATCACCGCCGGCGCCCGTCCGCCGGCCGTCGGGCCCTCGGCGGTGCCGAGCCCCCGGTACCACTCCGAGCCGCGGGCGCTGACCCGGCACGAGATCCGCACGATCCTCGACGGGCATCGGACCGCCGCCGCCTACGCGCGCGAGGGCGGGATGGACGGCGTCGAGTTCCTCGCCGGGCTCGGCTACCTGCCGGCGCAGTTCCTCTCGCGGCACACGAACCGCCGGACGGACGACTACGGCGGCGACGGCGGCCGGCTGCGCTTCCTCGTCGAGGCGCTCGAGCTGATGCGCGCCGGGATCGGCGACGACCGCATGGTCGGCCTGCGGATGGCCGTCGACGAGATCTCCCACGACGGCCTCGACGCCGCCGAGATGCTCGACGTCGTGACCGAGGTCGCCAGCCGGGGCCTCGTCGACTACCTGTCGGTGGCGATGGGGTCCAGCTCGACCTACCGCGGGTCACTGTGGATCGTCCCGCCAGCGCCGCTCGAGTCCGAGCAGGTCACCGGCGGAGCGCGCGCCGTGCGCGAGGCGACGGGCCTGCCGGTGATCGCCACCTCGCGGATCCACGACGTCGAGGCCGCGGACCTCGTCATCCGCCGCGGCGACGCCGACGCGGTCGGCATGACCCGGGCCCTGATCGCCGACCCCGACCTCCCGGCGAAGGCCGCCGCCGGCCGCCTCGACGAGATCGACCGCTGCATCGGGTGCAACCAGGCCTGCATCGGCCACTACCACGCGGGGGCTCCGATCAACTGCACGGTGAACCCGTGGACCGGCCGCGAGCGGACGCTGCCCCGCCCGCGACCGGCAGCCCGGACCGTGGTGGTCGTCGGCGGCGGCCCCGCGGGCTGCGCCGCCGCGCGGTGGGCGCACGGCGGGCGGGTCGTGCTCTTCGAGCGCGCCGCCAGCCTGGGCGGCCAGTGGCGGCACGCGGTGGCCGGGCCGTCGCACGCCGGGATCGCCCGCGCCCTGATCGGCAACCTGGAACGTTGGACCGCGGGCACCGAGGTCCGGCTCGCGACGGAGGCGACAGTCGACGCCGTCGCCGCCGAGCGGCCGGACCTCGTCGTGCTCGCCGCCGGAGCCACCCCGCACGCGCCGCCGCTCGAGGCCGGCCCCGATGCGCCGGTGATCGCGGACGCGTGGGACGTGCTGGCTGCGCTTGGCCGGGCGGACGCCGCTGGCGAGCGTCCGGCCGCCAGCGGATCGCCGGCGCCGGCGGACGCCGCCGGCCGGGCGCCGAAGCCGCTCGCCGGCCCAGTGCTGGTCTGGGACTGGGGCGCCGACTGGACGGGGATGATCGCCGCCGAGGCGCTCGCCGCCGCCGGCCACGCCGTCCGCCTGGCCTGTGGGGGGCTGGCCCTCGCCGAGCACGTCCACCAGTACCAGCGCAACCTCTACCTCG
>CAZEKK010000436.1:0-1972 GCA_964512905.1 uncultured Solirubrobacteraceae bacterium | reverse complement strand
CGCACCTCGGCGGCTGCGAGCTGCTCGAGCTGCGCGCCGGCCGCCACCAATCCGTCCTCCCGCCGAGCGTCCATCCGTCCGGCGAGCCCTACCGGTGGCTGCACGGCCACTTCGACGCGAAAGCTGCCGCCGTCCTGCCCGCCGCGCTGCTGCCGGCGCCGGCACCCCAGCCCTCGCAGCCGCCAGCCGGTGAATCCACCAGCACAAGGGGGGCCGATCCTCTCCTGTCGATCCCGGCCACGGTCTGGATTCCCGCGCTCACCGGCCGCGAAGTCGGCCGGGACGGCAAGGCGCAATGCGCGCTCCACGGCGGCGGCCAGGAGCGCACCCCCAGCCTGCACGCCTACGGCAGCGGCTGGGCGTGCTTCGGCTGCCAGGCGCCGCCCGGCCGCGAGGCCGCCGGCGGGACCGTCATCGACTTCGCCGCCCTGCTGTACGGCATCGAGCCGCGAGGCCGCGGCTACCACGACCTGCGGCGCCGCATCGCCCGCACCCTGCTCGGCCACGAGGAGTCCGCCGCATGACCCCCCGGCTGACCGCAGCGCAGCGCGCCGACCTCGAGCGCGAAGCCGGCACCCCCGCGCAGCTCGCCGACGCCAAGGCCGCCAAGGCCGGACGCAAGCCCCGCACCCTGCTCCCATCCCCGCCGCCCGACGAAGCCGCCCCAGCCGGCGAGCACGCCGCCTGGACGACGATCGCGCTCAACCTCGCCGACCCGATCACCGACGTGCGCCGCTACGGCCGCCACGAGGACGCCCGCATGGTCGCCGAGCTGCGCTCCGGCGCCCGCATCACCTTCGACCGCCAGGCCGAGGCCTTCGACCCGCGCATCCTCGTCCGCCGCGTCGTGCTCGCCTCCGGCGCCACCGTCCCGCACTACAACGCCGCCGACGCCCAGGCGATCGCCACCGCGCTCGTCCGCGCCGCCGACCTACTCGACCACGACGACGACCGAAGCGAAGCCCGCGAATGGGGCCGCACGTTCCTCGCCGCCGCCCGCCCCAATCTCGTCACCGTCGCGTCGACCGCAAGCGCCGCAGGCCGCTACGAGGCCCTCGCCGCGCTCGCCGGCTGGACGCCGCCGGCCAGCCTCCCGCCGCACGCGCCGCCCGCCGACCGCTCCCCGCTCGTCGCCGACGCCGACGGGCTGCGGCTGGCGCGCACGAGCGACGTCGCCGCCCACGTCCGCGGGCTCGCCGGCCGCCCGATCGCGTGGGCCGCGCTGCACGGCCGCATGGCCGAAGTCGGCTGGGAGCACCGCGGCGAAGTCCAGCAGCGCCAGCCCAGCGGCGGCCGCAAGATCAAGGCCCACGTCTACGCGATCGCGGCCGGCTGGGAGGCCGAATGACCCTGTACCCCCGTGTCTCCCCGCGTACCCCTGTACCCCCGTGTACTGAAAGCTTGCGCGCACGCACGCCCCCGCCCGCGCGCACGCGCGTAGGAGGCGGGTACACGAGGGTACGGGGGTACAAACCTCCCCCCCCCCTGACCGCCCAAGGGGGTCCGGGGGACGGCACGGAGGCCGCCCCGATGACCGCCGCCGAGACCTGCTCGCGCTGCGGCGCCCCGCTCGTCTGGGCCGACGGCCGGCTCGTCTGCCCGCGAGCGCCGTGCCGCGGCCACCAGCCGCACCCCGCCCCTGACCGCCAGGAGGACACCCGTGGACCCCGATAGCAACCTCGAAGCGATGCGCGAGCACTACGCCGAACGCCGCCGCCAGCACGAACGCGAGCTGGGCGAAGGCATCGCCCGCCTGCTCGGCCTCACGCCCCGGGAGCCCGAGCCGCAGGCGCCGCCCCTGACGCCCGGCCGGCTCCGCGAAGTGCTGGGCGGCGGACCCGACTACGCCGCGGCCGAGGCCGCCGAGGCCGCGCGGCTCGCGCACGTCCGCGAGGACGCGCTCAAGATCGCCGAGAGCGACCCCGAGGACGGCGCCCGGTTCGCGCGCAAGTGGGGCGACCACCAGACCGCC
>CAZEKK010000435.1:0-1973 GCA_964512905.1 uncultured Solirubrobacteraceae bacterium | reverse complement strand
GCGCTGCGGCTCGCCGAGAAGGGCTACGGCGTGACCGTGCTCGAGTGCGGGCGGCGCTTCCGCGACGAGGACTTCGCGCGGAGCACCTGGGATGCCCGGCGCTACTTCTGGGCGCCGCGGCTCGGCTGCCGCGGCATCCTGCGGCTCACGCTGTTCCGCGACGTCTTCATCGCGTCGGGCTGCGGGGTCGGGGGCGGGAGCCTGGGCTACGCGAACACGCTCTACCGCGCCCGGGACGCGTTCTTCGCCGACGAGCGGTGGAGCGGGCTGGCCGACTGGAAGGCGGAGCTGACGCCGCACTACGAGACCGCCGAGCGGATGCTCGGCGTCACCGACGTCGCGTTCGAGTCCGACAAGGACCGCCTCCTCAAGGCGCTCGCGGACGACCTCGGCGTGGCCGACACCTACGCGCACACGCGCGTCGGCGTGTACTTCGGGGACGAAGGCAGGACCGTCCCCGACCCGTACTTCGGCGGCGACGGTCCCGCGCGCACGGGCTGCATCCGCTGCGGGGAGTGCATGGTGGGCTGCCGCCACGGCGCGAAGAACACGCTGGTCAAGAACTACCTGTGGTTCGCCGAGCGGCTCGGTGTGCGGGTCGAGGCAGAGCGGACCGTCACCGACATCCGACCGGCCGGCGCGCCCGACGGCAGCGACGGCTACCTCGTGACCAGCGAGCGCAGCGGCGCCTGGCTGCGCAAGCGCCGGCGCACGCAGCGAGCCCGCGGCGTCGTCGTCGCGGCCGGGGCGCTCGGGACGAACCTGCTGTTGGCCAACTGCCGGCATCGCGGATCCCTGCCGCGGATCTCCGACCGGCTCGGGCAGCTCGTGCGCACCAACAGCGAGTCGGTCGTGGCCGCGACCGCGCCCGACGACCGGGTCGACTTCACCGGCTCGGTTGCCATCAGCTCGAGCATCTACCCCGATCCCGACACGCACATCGAGCTCGTCACCTACGGCGGCGGCGGGGGCGCGATGCGCGGGCTCTACACCATGCTGGTCGGGAAGGGGACCCGCGTGACGCGTCCGCTGCGCTGGCTGGCCGCGATCGTTCGCCGCCCGGGCCGGTTCGTGCGGACGCTCGCCGCGCCGAAGTGGTCGCGGCGCACCGTCCTGGTGCTCGTCATGCAGACCGTCGACAGCGCGCTGCGGTTCCGGGCCAAGCCGCGCCGGACCGGCCCGGGCGTGAAGCTGGCGACCGAGCAGGACCCCGAGAACCCCAACCCGACGTACATCCCGGCGGCCAACCACGCCGCGCAGTGGCTGGCCGACCGAATCGGCGGCGTGCCGCAGAGCGGCCTCACGGAGGCGCTCTTCAACGTCCCGGTGACGGCGCACATCCTCGGCGGCGCCACGATCGGCGCCGACGGCGCGCACGGGGTGATCGGCGCCGACGGCCAGGTCCACGGGTACTCGCGGCTGCTCGTCACCGACGGCGCGGCGCTGCCGGCCAATCCGGGGGTGAACCCGAGCCTCACGATCACCGCGCTCGCCGAGCACACGCTCGCCCAGGTGCCCGCGAAGTCGCAGGCACCCGGTGCGCGCGAGCCCGCCGCGCCGGTGTCCGGCCCGGCGGGCTAGCCAGCCGCGAGCCGCGCCAGGGCGCCGCCGGGCAGCGTCCGCTGCAGGCGGGCGCGCCGGCAACCGCGCCGCGTCAGGCCGGGACGGCGGCCGGCACCGGCGCGATCTGGACCGGGATGCCGTTCAGGACGGCGTTGCCCGAGAGCGGGTCGACCTGGGTCTCGTCGGCGAGCACGTTGGAGTTGACGCCGGCGTGGACGCCCGCCACCGAGAGCCGGACGCCCGGCGCGTCGTGGCCCCAGCCGTGCGGGATGCTCACGACGCCGGGCATGACCGCGTCGGTCACCTCGACCGGCACGTCGATCGTCCCCGCGGCACTCGTCACCCGGGCGGCGGCCCCGTCCTCGAGGCCGAGCCGGGCGGCGTCGTCGGGGTGGACCTGCAGGGTGCAG
>CAZEKK010000434.1:0-1989 GCA_964512905.1 uncultured Solirubrobacteraceae bacterium | reverse complement strand
CCGTCCGCCACCACGGGAAGGACCGACACGCGATGGTGCAGGAAGGTCTCGGCGATCTGGGTGTCGGATGCGTCGGGGCCGACGTCGACCTGATCGGTGGTCATCCAGCGCTCGACCGCCTCGTCGGCGCAGGCGCGGCTCTCCAGCGCCCGGTCCAGCGACCGCGCCACGAACGCCGCCGAGCGCATGCTGTCCAGGTAGCCGGGGAAGAGCGCGCGCAGGAACTCGCGCTCGCCGAAGATCCCCCGCAGCACGCCGCCGCCGTCGACGACCGGCAGCGCGGGCAGGCCGCTGGCCAGCACCCGCGCAACCGCGGTGGCCACGGTGTCGGACGTCCGCAGCGGCTCGACGTCGCGCGTGGTGAGGTCGCCGATGCTGCGGGTCATGGCGCTAGTGGTTCATCCAGCAGGTCGTGGTGCGCTTGAGCGTCCGCTGGCGACGGCTGGCAAGGACGCAGACCCGAAGGAGTGCCGGCGGCACTCCGAGGGTCGAGGACGCGGCCAGGCGGTGATCAGCGGGCGACTCAAGCGTGACAGGACTTGCGGGATGGGCCACTACAGATACCGCACGGAGATGTAGCCGAGGGCGAGCGCCACCGAGATGACCGTCGCCGGGACGCCCACCCGCAGGAACTCGACGAACGTGATCCGGCGCCCTGCGCGCTCCGCCATCCCCGCGGCGGCGACGTTCGCCGCCGCGGCGATCAGCGTCAGGTTGCCGCCGAAGCAGGCGCCCAGCGACAGCGCCCACCAGTAGGCGTCGTCGGACGGGCGCCCGGCCTGAAGCTCCTGCACGACGGGGATCATCGCCGTGGTGAACGGGATGTTGTCCACCAGCCCCGACGCGACCGCCGAGATGATCGTGATCCCGAGCAGCTCCGCCGAGCGGCTGTCGTTGGTCACGTCGGCGATCCCGCCGGCCACGTCGGCCATGAACCCGGTCTCCTCGAGCGCGCCGACCATCACGAACAGGCCGATGAAGAAGAAGAGCGTCGGCCACTCGATACCGGCCAGCGCGCCGTCGAGCGGCTGGCGGCTGACCAGCAGCATGAGCGTCGCCCCCGAGAGCGCGACCGTGGCCGGCTCGAGATGCAGCGGCTTGTGGACGAAGAAGAGCAGGATCGTGCCGACGAGGATCGGGACCGTGCGCTTGAGCTCGGCCATGTCCTCGATCGACTTGCGCGCGTCGAGCTCCATGATGCGGCTGCGCGACTCGGGCGCGATCTGGAGCTTGGCGCGATGCATCCGGTAGATCACGCTCACGACGACGACCGTCGCCAGCACCGCGATCGGCGCGAGATTCGTCACGAACTCCATGAAGGACAGGCCGGTCGCGCCGGCGATGAGGATGTTCGGCGGGTCGCCGATCAGCGTCGCGGTGCCGCCGAGGTTGGAAGCGACGATCTCGATCAGCACGAGCGGGATCGGGTCGATGTCGAGCGTGTCGGCCAGCAGGAAGGTGATCGGGACCATCAGCAGGACGGTCGTGAGGTTGTCCAGGAACGCCGACAGCAGCGCCGTGGTCCCGGCGAGGGCGAGCACCACGAGCGGCGGCCGGCCGCCGGAGAGCTGGCCCGCCCGGATCGCCAGGTAGTCGTAGACGCCCGTGGTCTCGGTCAGCTTGACCACGAGCATCATCCCGGCGAGCAGGCCGATCGTGTTGAAGTCGATCGCGTCGATGGCCTGCTCCTGGTCGATCGTCTGGGTGAGGAGGACCAGGCAGGCGCCCGCGAGCGCGATCTTCGTGCGGTGAACCCACTCGAACGCAATGAGCACGAGCGCGACGGCGAAGATCACGATGGCGGCGGTCATCGGCCGCCCAACCCTATGCCGCGCGCGACCGCGCCGGAGCACCGAACGCCGGCCGGCCCGCGGGCGGCGCCCGTAGGCTTCGGCGCCCATGACGGCCCCGCTCGCCGCCGCCTCCGGCATCGCCGACGTCCTCGTCGACCTGTTCGTCGTGCTGCTCGCCGCCAAGCTCGGCGACGAG
>CAZEKK010000433.1:0-2005 GCA_964512905.1 uncultured Solirubrobacteraceae bacterium | reverse complement strand
AGTCGCAGGAGGCGCCGAGCCGCTGGAACTGCCGGATGATCTGGCCGCCGTACTCGGCGCGCCACTGCCACACCCGCTCGGTGAAGGCCTCGCGGCCGATCGCCTCGCGGCTCGTGCCCTCCTCGAGCAGGCGCTTCTCCACCTGCGTCTGGGTCGCGATGCCGGCGTGGTCGGTGCCGAGGATCCACTTCGTGCGCCGGCCGCGCATCCGGTGAAACCGGATCAGCGCGTCCTGGATCGACCCGTTGAGCGCGTGGCCCATGTGCAGCGCCCCGGTGACGTTCGGCGGCGGGATCGCGATCGAGTAGTTCTCGTCCGGCGTCCCGGCCGGCTCGGGGCTGAACAGTCCCGACTCGAGCCAGGCGGCGACGATCCGCGGCTCGACCTCGGCCGGCTCGAAACGGGTCGTGGCGGCGAGGTCGGTCATGGGCGGCGGAGTGTACGGCCCGCCTGCACGGGGCCGCGGCTCCGAGCCTATGTTTTATTTGTACTAGTACTCAAATGTTATTCTGGGGGGCATGGCTCCGCACACGCTCATCCGAACCGCCCGCCAGCAGGCCGGCCTCACCCAGGCCGAGCTCGGCGCGCGCGCCGGCATGACCCAGTCCGCCGTGGCACGGCTCGAGCGGCCCGGCTCGAATCCCCGCTTCGAAACGCTCGCGGGCCTCCTCCGCTCCGCTGGCATGCGCCTGATCGCCGAGCCGGTGCCGCCGTCGCCCGACGTCGACCGCGGCCTCGTTGCCACCCTCGCCGCCGCAACGCCGGCCGAGCGGATCCGACGCTTCGAAGGCGCCTACGACCTCGCCCGCCGGTTCAGCACGGCGGGCGCCGTCCGATGAGCGAGCTTCCGGCGTTCCACCCCATGCGCCTCCTCGAGCGGCTCACCGCACGCGGGGTCGACTTCGTGGTGGTCGGCGGCTTTGCCGCCATCGCTCACGGGTCGCCCCTGCTCACGCAGGACCTCGACATCGTCTGCGCGCCGGATCCGGTCAACCTCGAGGCGCTCGGCGGCGTCCTGGTCGAGCTTGGCGCCCGCCTTCGCGGCGTCGCCGACGACGTCCCCTTCGTGCCGGATGCCGCCACGCTGCGCCGCGCCGAGGCGCTCACGCTCGACACGCCGGATGGCGCCCTCGATGTGCTCGCCCGCCCCGACGGCGCCCCGGCCTACGCCCGGCTGCGCGAGCGCGCCGAGCGGCTGGACCTCGGCGGCATTGCGGTCGCCGTGGCGTCGCTCGACGATCTGATCGCCATGAAGCGGGCCGCTGGTCGACCGAAGGACCACGTGGCGCTCGAGCACCTCGAAGCGGTGCGCGAGGCACGCCAGCGGCGGGCCTGACCGCTGACGCCTACGCCGACTGCTCGGCCAGGCCGCTGTCGCCCTCGTCGGGCGCGGCCTCGGTGACCAGCGTGGGCTTGAGGCCCTTCTCGACCGTCTCCCGCGTCACCGCGCACTTCTTGACGTCGCGGCGCGACGGCAGCTCGAACTGCACCTCGAGGAGGATCTCCTCGATGATCGACCGCAGGCCGCGGGCGCCGGTCTCGCGCTCCAGCGCCTTGTCGGCGATCGCGCCGAGCGCCTCGTCGGCGAAGACGAGCTCGATCCCGTCGAAGGCGAAGAACCGCTGGAACTGCTTGGCGAGCGCGTTGCGCGGCTCGGTGAGGATCGTGACCAGGTCCTCTCGGGAGAGCTGATGGATGGCGGACATCACCGGGAGGCGGCCGATGAACTCGGGGATCAGGCCGTAGTTCATGAGGTCCTCGGGCAGGCACTGCTCGAATGCCTCGCCGGAGTCCTGCTCGGCCTCGGCGGTGATCGCCGCGCCGAAGCCGATGCCCTTGTGGCCGATGCGCCGCTCGATCAGCTTGTCGAGGTTCGCGAATGCCCCGCCACAGATGAAGAGGACGTTCGTCGTGTCGATCGTCAGGAACTCCTGGTGGGGGTGCTTGCGGCCGCCCTGGGGCGGCACGGAGGCGCTGGTCCCCTCGAGGATCTTCAGGAGGGCCT
>CAZEKK010000432.1:0-2012 GCA_964512905.1 uncultured Solirubrobacteraceae bacterium | reverse complement strand
GGCACGGACGTCGACGACGCCGAGCGCAACGTCGTCAAGGCGATCGGCAAGGGCCTGCTCAAGACGATGAGCAAGATGGGTATCTCGACGATCCTCTCCTACTGCGGCGCCCAGATCTTCGAGGCGGTCGGCCTCGAGAAGGGCTTCGTCGACGACCACTTCACCGGCACGGCCTCGCGGATCGGCGGCGTGGGCCAGGACGTCATCGCGATGGAGACGGTCGCCCGCCACGAGCGCGCCTACCCGGAGCCCGAGGAGGACGTCCTGCCGGTCGGCGGCATCTACCAGTGGCGCCGTGACGGCGAGCGCCGGATGTGGGATCCCGAGACGATCACGCTCCTGCAGCACGCGGTCCGCCGGGCGCCCGAAGGCGGCCTCGACGGCGAGGCGCACGAGACCTACGGGCAGTTCGCCCGCCTCGTGAACGAGGAGAACGTCCGCCACGGCCTGATCCGCGGCCTGCTGCGGTTCCGCGAGGACGTCGAGCCGGTGCCGCTCGACGAGGTCGAGCCGGTGTCGGAGATCGTCAAGCGCTTCTCCACCGGCGGGATGAGCCTCGGGGCGCTCTCGCCCGAGTCCCACGAGACGCTCGCCGTGGCGATGAACCGCCTCGGCGGCATGTCGAACACCGGCGAGGGCGGCGAGGACGAGGCCCGGTTCGCCGACGAGCGCCGGTCGAAGATCAAGCAGGTCGCCTCGGGCCGCTTCGGCGTGACGATCAGCTATCTCGGCAACGCCGACCAGATCCAGATCAAGGTCGCTCAGGGCGCCAAGCCTGGCGAGGGCGGCCAGCTTCCGGGCCACAAGGTCGACCGCTACATCGCCACCCTGCGCCACTCGACGCCGGGCGTCGGCCTCATCAGCCCGCCGCCCCACCACGACATCTACTCGATCGAGGACCTCAAGCAGCTCATCTACGACCTGCGCTGCGCCAACCCGCAGGCGCGGATCTCGGTGAAGCTCGTCTCCGAGGTCGGCGTCGGCACGGTGGCCGCGGGCGTGGCGAAGGCCAACGCCGACCACGTCACGATCGCCGGCCACGACGGCGGCACCGGCGCCTCGCCGCAATCCTCGATCCAGAACGCGGGCATCCCGTGGGAGATCGGGCTGGCCGAGACCCAGGAGACGCTGCTGCTCAACGACCTGCGCTCCCGCATCACCGTGGAGACCGACGGCCAGATGCGCACGGGGCGCGACGTCGTGATCGCCGCCGCGCTCGGGGCCGACGAGTTCGGCTTCTCCACCGCGCCCCTGATCGCGACCGGCTGCATCATGATGCGCGTCTGCCACCTCAACACCTGCCCGGTCGGGGTGGCGACGCAGGATCCGGAGCTGCGGCGGCGGTTCACCGGCCAGCCCGAGCACGTGATCGCCTACCTGACGATGGTGGCCGAGGAGACGCGCACGCTCATGGCCTCCCTCGGCGTGCGCCGGATGGAGGAGCTGATCGGTCGCCGCGACCTGCTCGTCGCCGACGACGCGGTCGAGCACTGGAAGGCGCGGGGCGTCGACCTCTCTGCGCTGCTGGCGCCGGTCGACGTGCCGGAGGGCGCGCCCTTGCGCCGGATCGGCCCGCCGCCGCCGGTGCTCGACGACGCCCTGGACTGGGGCCTCATCGACCACGCGCGGGCCGCGATCGATCGCGGGGAGAAGGCCGGCTTCCAGCGCGACGTGCGCAACGTCAATCGGACCGTCGGCGGGCTGCTGTCGAGCGAGATCACCCGGGTGCACGGCTCGGCGGGGCTGCCGGAGGGCACGATCGAGGTGCAGCTCAACGGCTCGGCGGGCCAGAGCTTCGCGGCCTGGCTGGCGCCGGGCGTGACCTTCACGCTGCGCGGCGACGCCAACGACTACGCGGGCAAGGGCCTGTGCGGCGGCGTCGTGGCGATCCGCCCGCCCGACGGCCACCGCTACGCCGCCGAGGGCAACGTCATCGCCGGCAACACCGTGCTCTACGGCGCGACCGCGGGGCGGGCGTTCTTCCGCGGACTGGCCGGCGAGCGCTTCGCCGT
>CAZEKK010000431.1:0-2029 GCA_964512905.1 uncultured Solirubrobacteraceae bacterium | reverse complement strand
CGGATCTGGGTGTTCTGGGCCGAGAAGGGCGCCAAGAACCCCTCCGGCGTCGCCATCGTCGCCCGGCGCAGCAACCGCGCGGCAACACGCTTCGGCCCGCGCCTGGTGATCGCGCCGCCGCGTGGCACCAATGGCGTCTGGCAGGCAGCGGGCAACGCGCAGACGGGCCCGCTGGACCTCCTGCTCACCGTGTCGCGCGGGACGTCCAACGACGCCGCGGCGTGGCACCGCCAGTTCATCACGGGCGTTTCGCTGTTCCCGCGCCCCCGCACCGCCCGGCCCGGCCAGCGCGTGCGCTTCCAGGTCACCGACGCCGGCGACCCCGTCCGCGGCGCCCGCGTGCGCTTCGGCAGCCGCAGCGGCCGCACCAACGCCAAGGGCGTGGTCACCCTCCCCGCCCCCGCGACCACCACCGTCGCCACCGTCGCCGCCCGCGGCTACGGCGCCGCCCGCGCCCGCGTCACCGTGCGGCGCTGACGAGCGACGCTCAGGCGCCGGCGTCCCAGGCGTGCAGGTAGGCGTCCTGGGCAGGCGTGAGCGAGTCGATCTCGACGCCGAGCGCCGCGAGCGCCAACGCGGCCACCTCGGCATCGATCTCGGGCGGGACCGGATGGACGACCGGGGCCATCGACGCACGGTCGGCCACCAACCGCACGACCGCGAGCGCCTGCGTGGCGAACGCGACGTCCATGACCGCGGCCGGATGCCCTTCGCCCGCGGCGAGGTTGACGACCCGTCCGGCGGCCACGAGGTCGATCGCGCCGCCGTCCGCGCGCACGAACCGCTCCACGAGCGGGCGCACCGCTCGCCGCTCGGCGGCGAGGCCGGCGAGGTCCTCGACGGCCACCTCGACGTCGAAGTGCCCGGCGTTCGCCACGACCGCGCCGTCCTTCATCGCTTCGAAGTGCTCGCGGCGCAGCACGTCGCGGCATCCGGTCGCGGTGACGAAGACGTCGCCCCCGCGGGCGGCATCGGCGGCGGGCATGACGTCGTAGCCCTCCATGCGGGCTTCGAGCGCCGCGACCGGATCGACCTCGCACACCACGACCCGCGCGCCGGCGCCGCGGGCGCGCGCGGCGATCCCCCGCCCGCAGCGCCCGAAGCCGAGCACGACGACCGACGCTCCGGCGAGCAGGACGTTGGTGGCCCGCAGGATGCCATCGATCGTCGACTGTCCCGTGCCGTAGCGGGTGTCGAAGAGCTCGGCGGCACGGGCGTGCGGGAGTGCGATCACCGGCCGGACGAGGTCGCCGGCGGCCTCCAGCGCGCGCAGCCGCACGACGCCGCTCGCCGTCTCCTCGGTCCCGCCGGCGAGCGCGTCGAGCGCCGCGTCGCCCGCGGCGTGGATGGCGAGCAGGAGGTCGGCGCCGTCGTCGAGGGTCACGGTGGGACGGGTCGCCGCGACCGCGGCGAGATGGCCGGCAAGGTCGGCGCGGGAGTCGCCGCGGGCCGCGCGCACCGACACGCCCCCGCCCGCGAGCGCCGCGGCCGCGGCGTCCTGCGTCGACAGCGGATTGGCGGCGCACAGCGCCACCTCGGCGCCGGCGGCCACGAGCGCGCGCAGCAGCACCGCCGTCTCGCTGGTCACGTGCAGGCAGGCGCCGACGCGCACGCCGGCCAGCGGGCGGTCGCGCTCGAAGCGCTCCCGCACCGCCGCGATCACGGGCATGCGGTCGGCGGCCCATGCGATGGCAGCCTCGCCTTCGCTGGCGAGTCCCGGATCGGCGATCGTGGAGTCGGCCATGGGCGGTCCGGAGCGCCGCGCGGCCGCGCGGCTAGTACCGGTAGTGCTCGGCCTTGAACGGCCCGTCCACCGGAATGCCGAGGTACGCCGCCTGCTCGGGGCGCATCTCGGTCAGCCGGGCGCCGAGCGCGCCGAGATGCAGGCGGGCGACCTTCTCGTCCAGGTGCTTGGGCAGCACGTGCACCGTCTTCTCGTAGAAGTCGGTGTGCCCGTAGAGCTCGATCTGGGCGATGACCTGGTTCGCGAAGCTGTTGGACATCACGAAGCTCGGGTGGCCGGTCGCGT
>CAZEKK010000430.1:0-2032 GCA_964512905.1 uncultured Solirubrobacteraceae bacterium | reverse complement strand
GGCCCGCCCGAGGTCGGCCAGGCCGCCCCGAAGATCTCCACGCCGACGGTGGCCTCGGTCGGCGGCGACGTCTCGAAGATCGACACCCGTGTCCCCCCGAGCACGATGCACGGCGTCGACTACGCCGACGCCTACGGCAAGCGGCCAATCGTGCTCGTGTTCGCGACGCCGCAGCTGTGCCAGAGCCGCGTCTGCGGCCCCGTCGTCGACATCGCCGAGCAGGTGAAGGCCGCCAACCCGGGCAAGGCGGACTTCATCCACATGGAGATCTACAACGACAACGACGCCAGCAAGGGCTTTCGCGAGCAGGTGCGGGCGTTCCGGCTCCCGACCGAGCCGTGGGTCTTCGGCATCAACCGCAACGGCGTCGTCGCCGGCCGCCTCGAGGGCGCCGTGTCGGCCCGCGAACTTCAGGACCTCGTCGACGCGACCGCCCGCTCCCAGGCGCAGCCTCCGTCCTGATGTCCCGCTGCGCCTACGCCGCGCCCGCATGGCGCGCGACGCGCGCGGCCAGCGCCGCGCGCACCTCGGGCCACTCGCGGTCGAGCACGCTGTAGGCCGCCGTGCTGCGGCGCCGGCCGCTCTCGAGCAGGCGCTGGTCGCGCAAGACCCCCTCGAACTGGGCCGGGATCGCCTCGATCGCCCGCCGGGAGCGGGCGTTGCGCTCGTCGGTCATGAGGGCCACCCGCATCGCCCCGGCGTCGAACGCGCGGCCGAGCATCAGCAGCTTGGCGTCGGCGTTCGCCCCGGTGCCCCAGGCCGCCGGCGCCAGCCACGTCCAGCCGATCTCCACGCCCCGGTCGGCCGCGAAGAGGTTCAGGTAGCTCGTCCCGCCGATCACCGCGCCCGTGCGGGCGTCGAGCGTCGCGAAGCGGATGACCTCGCGGGCCGCCAGCTCGGCCCGCCAGCGCGCCGACCACTGCGCGAACGACTCCCGGCTTCGCGCCGGGTCGATCGGCCACCACGTGAAGATCTCGGGTGCGCGGGCGGCCGCGAACATCTCCTCCTCGTGGCGCGCCTCGAGCGGCTCGAGGATCGCGAGCGGGCCGGACATCCGCGCCACGAGCGCCTCGACGTCGAGCGGTGCGGACCCGGCGTCCATCCACGCGACCGTACCAGCGGCGGTGGCTTACATGCCCATTACGCCGGCATCACGGCCCGGGCACGCGGCGGCCCGACCATGCAGTCACTCCCCACCACCCTCACCGCAGGAGGAAGTCAATGGCATCGAGAACCCAACGCATCATGGCCGCGACGATCACCCCGGTGCTCCTCACCGGCGGCATCGCGCTCGCAGCCAGCAATTCGGGCAACGACTCCGGCGCCACGCAGGGCCAGAAGCAGAAGGGCCAGCAAGGCCAGCAGGATCGCCGCGGACCCCGCGACGGCCGCTTCGGCCCGGGCCACGGCCCGCACCGTGGACCGATCCCGCGCAACCTGACGTACGGCGAACTGCACGTCTGGCGCAACGGCAAGGACGTCGTCATCCGCATCGACAAGGGCAAGGTGAAGTCCGCCTCGGCGACCGAGATCACGGTGACCGAGCTCAGCGGGCAGGACGTCACGATCCCGGTCGACGGCTCGACCAAGGTCCGCAGCGGGCCGCCGTGGGCGCCGAAGACCGTGAAGGTGCAGGACCTGAAGGCCGGCACCGAGGTCGTCGTGCGCCGCGAGGGTGACGGCGCGGCCAAGGAGATCATGGTGCTGCCGAAGAAGGGCGAGCGCCCGCCGCGTCCGCCGCTGGGCGGCCCGCAGGGCGGCCAGGGCGGCCAGCAGGGCAACGCCCCCTCGGGCCAGTACGGCCCGCCCGCCGGCGGAACGGGCGAGAGCCTGTAGCGCCGATGGGATGCCGGATGCGCCGCGCGGGCGCCCCCCTGGCCCGCGCGGCGCTCCGGCGCGTGTGGGATCGTCTGGGCCGATGAACGGCCACGTCCTGCTCGTCGAGGACGAGCAGAGCATCGCGGGAATCGTCGGCGCCTACCTCGAGCGCGACGGCTACACGCCCGTCTGGGTGCGCTCCGGCGAGGCCGCC
>CAZEKK010000429.1:0-2041 GCA_964512905.1 uncultured Solirubrobacteraceae bacterium | reverse complement strand
GGCGTTGGATGTGGCTGGGGTGTTTGAGCAGGTCGTGATGCAAGGACGAGGCGTGGCGTCATCTGCCAGGGTTGCGGTAGACCCGGCACAAATGTCCGATGTGCTCAATGCCGAATCCAATGCGTTGGGCATCTTGCCGAGGCGTTGGAAGGCGGGGAATGTGCGCGAGGTGCTTTCGTTGGGGCGGTTTCCGGTATTGGCTGTGACGGCAGGGGAAACAAGCAACACAAGTAGGTTGCTTTTGGATTGTTTGCAAAGCAATTGAAATTAAACTGCAAATAAGCCTTTTGCGTCCGTTTGCACAATAGGGGTAAAATCATGCTGTTAAGCCTATGAGTACATCCATTGTCGAGTTAAATAATGTAAGCAAAACCTATTCCACGGCGGCGGGAGAATTCCCGGCGTTAAAGAACGTCAACCTATCTGTGAATTCGGGCGAGTTTTTAGGTGTGGTGGGCAAATCTGGCGCAGGGAAATCTACCCTGCTTAATATGATTAATGGTGTGGACGAACTTTCAAGCGGTGAAGTGCTGGTGAATACCGGCGGTCAACGAGTGTCTGTGCATCACCTGAATGAAGATGAAAAGGCGCTCTGGCGTGGCAAAACCATGGGCGTGGTGTATCAGTCTTTTCAGCTTCTACCCATGCTTACACTGATTGAAAACATCACGCTGCCCATGGACCTGGTGGGCAACTTCAAGCCGCGCGAGTCACGTCAACGTGCGCTTGTATTGTTGCGTCTGGTAGAGTTCGAAGAACATGCCGACAAATTGCCGGCCTTTGTTTCGGGTGGTCAACAGCAGCGTGTTGCCATTGCGCGCGCGCTTGCCAACGACCCCGATATTCTCGTTGCCGATGAACCCACCGGAAGTTTAGACTCTGTGACTGCCGATCACATCTTCGATGTTTTTTCGCGGCTGGTTGCCGAACGCGGCAAGACCATCATCATGGTCACGCATGATATGGGCTTGAAAAGTCGCTTTACCCGCTGCCTGACTCTTGTGGATGGGGAATTACAGCCCGAAACTCAAGCGGATGCAAAACCAAAGAGGAGCCGCAAGAAATGAAATCATCGCCTCGGACTCAGCCGAAGCCTGTTCTGCAAAAAGTGAGCGACGCCACGCCGGAAGCGATCATCGAATTGCGCGGAGTCGTCAAACGCTTCAGCAATGCGGCTGGAGTTTTTACTGTTCTTAAAGGAGTTGACGTACAGATCAACCGCGGAGAATTCGTATCCATCGTCGGCAAATCTGGCAGTGGTAAATCCACTCTCTTGAACATGATCACTGGTATTGACCATCCCACCGAAGGGCAGGTCATCGTCAACCATACCGATATTGACACTGGCGTAAGTGAAAGCCAGCGCTCCAAATGGCGCGGAAAGAACTTAGGCATTGTCTTTCAGTTCTTTCAATTACTGCCTATGTTGACCTTGCTTGAGAACGTCATGCTCCCTATGGATTATGTCGATCTGTATGACTTTGATGAACGTCCCAAACGCGCCATGGAGTTGTTGACCCTGGTAGGTTTGGAGAAATTTGCAAATAAATTGCCGGTTCTGGTTTCAACCGGTCAACAGCAATTGGCAGCCATTGCCCGTGCCATGGCTTGTGACCCGCCGCTTTTGATCGCTGACGAACCCACTGGCAACCTTGATACCCGTTCTGCCGATACCATCATCAGTTTGTTTGAACATTTTGTGCAACAAGGCAAGACCATCGTCATGGTGACCCATGATCCCTCTCTAACTTCGCGCACAGACCGCAATATCATCATCTCTGATGGCGAATTGATCGACGAAACCATCTCACGCGGTTTGCCACAACTTCGTCACCGCCATATGTTGGAGTTTACCAAGCTCGCCGAACGCCGTGTTTATCAGGCACACGAAACCATCGTCTCGCGCGATGAGAAATTAAGCCATTTCTACATTATCCGCAAAGGCGAAGTGGAAGTTGTCCTGCAAAAACAGCGCAGTAAGGAAACCATCCTTTCGCGCCTAGGTGCCGATGAATTCTTCGGCGAAGCCGAGCTTCTTCGT
>CAZEKK010000428.1:0-2053 GCA_964512905.1 uncultured Solirubrobacteraceae bacterium | reverse complement strand
ATGGTGGCGCTGTTCAACGGCGTCGGCGGCGGCGCGGTCGCGCTGATCGCCTGGGTCGAGTTCCGCGAGACCGGCGGCTTCGAGGGCGAGGCGCTCTACATCGTCATCGCGACGCTGTTCGCCGCGATCGTCGGTTCTGTCTCCTTCTGGGGGTCGAACATCGCCTTCGGCAAGCTTCAGGAGGTTCTGCCGGGCCGCCCGATCACGCTCGGCCCGCTCCAGCAGGTCGTCAACCTCGTCCTTCTGCTGGCGGCGATCGCGCTGTCGGTGCTGATCGCGGCGGGCTCCACGGACGAGATCCTCATCATCGGCGTCCTCGTCGTCTCGGCGCTCCTCGGCATCTTCGTCGTGCTGCCGATCGGCGGCGCCGACATGCCGGTGGTGATCTCGCTGCTCAACGCCTTCACCGGCCTGAGCGCGGCCGCGACCGGCATCGCGCTGGACAACACCGCGCTGATCGTCGCCGGCATGATCGTCGGCGCCTCGGGCTCGATCCTCACGAACCTCATGGCCGAGGCGATGAACCGCTCGATCCCGAACATCGTCGCCGGCGGCTTCGGCGGCGGGGCCGAGGCGGCGGTGGCCGCCGGCGGCCCTGGGCTGCCCGAGGGCGCCACGGTGCGCTCCACGAGCGCCGCCGACGTGGCGATCCAGCTCTCCTACGCCCGCAAGGTCGTCGTCGTGCCCGGCTACGGCATGGCCGTCGCCCAGGCCCAGCACACCGTGCGCGAGCTGGCCAAGGAGCTCGAGGCGCGCGGCGTCGAGGTCACCTACGCCATCCACCCGGTCGCCGGGCGCATGCCGGGCCACATGAACGTGCTGCTGGCCGAGGCCGACGTGCCCTACGACCAGCTCAAGGAGATGGAGGAGGCCAACCCGGAGTTCGACCGCACCGACGTGGCGCTGGTGATCGGCGCCAACGACGTCACCAACCCCGCGGCGCACACCAACCCGGACAGCCCGATCTACGGGATGCCGATCCTCGACGTCAACCACTCGCAGTCGGTGATCGTCCTCAAGCGCTCGATGAATCCCGGCTTCGCGGGCATCGACAACGAGCTCTACTACGACCCGAAGACCTCGATGCTGTTCGGCGACGCCAAGAAGTCGGTCAGCGAGGTCGCCGAAGAGGTCAAGGCGCTGTAGGCGAGTGATTCCCGGCCCGCGCGCCTGCCCTGGCTGCGCGGATCGGGACCCAACCTCGCGGCGGGCGCCGGCCCGCCGGGCGTCACTCCCCGTCGTCCGCCGGGCGGATGACGATTTCGATCCCCTGCTCGCGCCGGGTCGATTCGAGCAGCGCGTCGAGCGCGTCGGCGGACATCCCGGCGGGCAGGACGACCTCGACGAGCATCGCCGCCAGCTCCTCGGCGTCCTCGTCGCGGCTGTCGAGGACGCGCTGGTGCAGGTCGATGATGTTGACCTCGTGGACGGCGAGGGTCTCGCTGAAGGCGTGGATGACGCCGGGGCGGTCGACGCCGTGGACGGTGAGCACGTGCGTGGGGGATGGGGCGACCGACGTGAGGTCGGCCTCGTCGATCTCGGTGATGGCGACGACGTCCAGGCCGACCCGGTGCCCGGTGGACTCGAGGTCGGTTCGGACTGCGGCCAGGTCGACGCCGTCCTGCGCGGTCGCCATGAGCGTCATCGTGAACCGCCCGCGCAGGATCGTCATCTGGGCGTCTTCCACGTTGAGTCCGCCTTCGGTGAGGCACCGCGTCATCGAGGCGACGAGGCCGGGCCGGTCGGGCCCGATGGCGGAGACGGCGAACTGGCGCACAGCAGCCAGCATAGGCGGCATGCGCCAGCCGGGTCCGGCGGTCGCGCGCCAGCATAGGCGGCAAGCGCCAGCCGGGTCACGCGGCGACTGCCGCGGTGCGAAACGGAGCGACGGTCGTGGCGACCTCGCCGGCGTCCCCGGCGACGAGGACGTACTCGGTGTTTCGCAGCCGGCCGACCTGCCCGACGCGTCGCCCTGTCGGATCATGGATCCCGATGCGGGCGCCGACGTAGCGGGCCGAGTCGAAGGCCAGGACTGCGACCTCGCCGCGCGCCG
>CAZEKK010000427.1:0-2054 GCA_964512905.1 uncultured Solirubrobacteraceae bacterium | reverse complement strand
CTCCTGGAGCTGGAGGCCCCGTTCGGGCAGCGCGACGTCCAGCTCGCGCGCCGGCGGATGGCCAAGCGCTGGCACCCGGACATCGCCCCGCCCGGCCGCCAGCTCGAGCACGAGCGCCACCTGCAGGCCATCAACCGCGCCGCCGACCAGCTCGAGCGCCTGGCCGAGCAGTCGCGCGGCGGCAGCGTCAGCGCCAACGCAGTCAAGGCGAGCGCGGCGGCGGCGCGCAAGGCCCGCGAAGAGGAGGGCCGGCGCAACTACGAGGCCGAGCAGCGCGCCCGCGCCCAGGCCGCCGACCGCGCCGCGAACGACCCGTTCGGCGCCCGCGTGCCCGACCACTCCGTGGTCCACAGCTACGCCCGCTGCGTCGCCTACCCGGAGTGGGGCGTCGGCAGCGTGACCGGGATCTACTTCAGCGGCGAAGGCGACCACGTCGAGCAGTGGGCGCGGGTGAAGTTCCAGATCGGCGTGCGCACCGTCCCCGCCGGCTCGCTGCAGTTCGTCGACTTCTCGACGCCCGACCCGGCGGCAGAGCGCGTGGAGCGGTTCATGACCGCCGCCCAGCACGCGATGGCCGAAGGCGACCCCGCCCTGGCGGCGCAGCGCCTCATCTACGCGCGCGACGCCGACCCCGCCAACGCAGCCGTCCTGCGGCTCATGACGATGGCCTTCTGGCAGGCCGGCAACCTCCCCGCCGCGGCGCGCGCGGTCCGCGACTGGGGCCGGGTCGAGGACGACCGGGCGCCGGTCCACCGGATCGCCTCGCGGATCTACGAGGACCAGCGCTCCCTCTCGCAGGCGCTCGACGAGGCCGAGCGGGTGGTGGCGCTCAAGCCCGCCGACGCGTCGGCCTGGCAGCGGATCGGGCGCCTGCGGCTGCGCCGCGGCGACCGGCCCGGGGCGATCGCGGCCCTCGAGCGCGCCCGGGCGCTCGAGCCCACGGTCGAGGCCCTGCTCGACCTCGCCACCGTGCTGCACCTCGCCGGCGACGTCGGCGGCGAGGTCACGGCCTGCGAGCAGGCGACGCGCATCGACCCCGACGCGCCCGAGGCGTGGTCGCGCTACGCCCACGCGCTGGCGCGGACCGACCGCATCAGCGACTGCCTCGCGGCCTGCGAGCGGGCGCTCGCGCTGGGCGACGATCCGGAGGTGCGCGACCTGCGCGACCGGGTCCGGGCCGCCGTGCCGCGCTCGCTGCCGGAGCAGTCGGCTGCCTGACCCACCAGGTTTGTCCGCCGCGGCCCATCCGGCACGGCACCGTTGTCCTCATTGCACCGCAGACGGGTCTGGCCGATCGACTATGTTTGCGCCGCGCTGGCGCACAGCCGCGCTTCTGGAGGGGAATGACGACCGAGGTGTCCACCGCAACCGCGCCCGCCGGCGCGGATCCATCGCTGCCGGACGTCCGCCTGAGCGGCCTGGTCAAGCGCTACGGGGACGTGCATGCCGTCGCGGGGATCGACCTCGACGTGCGGGCGGGCGAGTTCTTCACCATGCTCGGCCCCTCGGGCTCGGGCAAGACGACGACCCTGCGGCTGATCGCCGGCTTCGAACTGCCCGACGAGGGGACGGTCCAGCTGGCCGGCGAGGACGTCTCGGCGGTGCCGCCGAACGCGCGCGACGTCAACACCGTCTTCCAGGACTACGCGCTCTTCCCGCACATGAGCGTGCAGGAGAACGTCGAGTACGGGCTGCGCATCCGCAAGGTGGCCAGGGCCCAGCGGCGCGAGCGCGCCCGGGCCGCCCTCGAGATGGTCCGCCTGCCGAGCGTGGCCGCGCGCAAGCCCTCCCAGCTGTCGGGCGGCCAGCGCCAGCGCGTCGCGCTCGCCCGCGCGATCGTCAACGAGCCCAGGGTGCTCCTCCTCGACGAGCCGCTCGGCGCGCTGGACTTCAAGCTGCGCCAGGAGATGCAGGTGGAGCTCAAGCGCATCCAGCAGCAGGTCGGCATCACCTTCGTCTACGTCACCCACGACCAGGACGAGGCGCTGACGATGAGCGATCGCATCGCCGTCTTCAACGAAGGGCGCATCGAACAGGTCGCCGGCCCGATGGAG
>CAZEKK010000426.1:0-2055 GCA_964512905.1 uncultured Solirubrobacteraceae bacterium | reverse complement strand
GTGCTCGGTGCCGATGTAGTTGTGCTTGAGCGTGCGAGCTTCCTCCTGGGCGAGGACGACCACCTGGCGGGCTCGCTCTGTGAATCGCTCGAACATACGAATGGGTCCTTCCTGCAGGCCGTGAGGTTCAGGTCCGCCGGCGCGGCGGGTTGGTCGAGGGTCGGTCCTGGTCTGGGGTGGCGCAACGGCCCGGTTCCTGATCCAGTATTCGGCCAGAAGGGCCGGATGGATGAGGCGCCGGGCGTCGTTCGTCGGCCATGGGGCAGTCTACCAACCGGTCTGTCGGGACTTTCCGCGCCGATCTGACGCAGATTGCGGCCTCGATCACTGCCGCAGGGCTGGGAAGAGCACGACCTCGCGGATCGAGCGGCGGTCGGTCAGGAGCATGACCAGCCTGTCGATGCCGATGCCGATGCCTCCGGTGGGCGGCATACCCTGCTCGAGCGCCTCGAGGTAGGCCTGGTCGAACGGCTGCGCCTCCTCGTCCCCCGCCGCGGCAGCGGCGCGCTGGGCCTCGAAGCGATCGCGCTGGTCGTCGGGGTCGTTGAGCTCGGTGAAGCCGTTGGCGATCTCGAAGCCGCCTGCGAACGCCTCGAACCGCTCGACGAGCGTCGGATCGTCGGACCGCCGCTTGGCGAGCGGCGAGAGCTCGACGGGGTAGTCGAGGAGGAACGTCGGCTGCTGGAGGGTCGGCTCGACGTGCTTGGAGACGAGTTCGTCGACGAGCTGCGCCCAGGTGTCCTGCTCGGGGACGTCGAGCCCGGCCTCGCGCATGGCCGCGGCGAGGCTGGCGCGGTCGCGCCGGGCGAGAACGTCGACGCCGGTGCGCGCGGCGATCGCAGACTGCAACGTCTCGCGCTGCCACGGCGCCGAGAAGTCGAGGCTGCCGGCGTAGCCGGCGGCGGCCGCCGCGGCGGCGACGAGGCGCTCGCAGCGCGCCGTGACGTCGGCGTAGTCCGCGTAGGCCTCGTACCACTCGAGCATCGTGAACTCCGGGTTGTGCTTGGCCGAGAGCCCTTCGTTGCGGAAGTCCTTGCCCAGCTCGTACACGCGCTCCAGGCCGCCGACGATGCACCGCTTGAGGTACAGCTCGGTGGCGATGCGCAGGTACATGTCCCGGTTCAGGGCGTTGAAGTGCGTGGTGAACGGCCGGGCGTTCGCGCCTCCGTAGAGCGGCTGCAGAACCGGCGTCTCGACCTCGATGAAGCCGTCGTCGTCCAGGAACCGCCGGACCGCGGACACGATCCGCGCCCGCGTGACGAACAGGGCACGGGCGTCCTCGTTGGCGATCAGGTCGAGCTCCCGGCGGCGGAACCGGGTCTCGACGTCCTGGAGGCCGTGGTGCTTGTCGGGAGGCGGCCGTAGCGACTTCGCCAGCAGCGTCGCCTCGCGCACGAGCACGGACAGCTCGCCGCGCCGCGTGCGCAGCGGCGTCCCGTCGATGCCGACGAGATCGCCGAGGTCGAGCGAGAGCAGCCGCTGAAACGCCGCGTCGCCGAGCACGTCGATCCGGGCCATGATCTGGATGCGTCCGGTGCGGTCCACGAGGTCGAGGAACGCCGCCTTGCCCGACCCGCGGCGCGCCGCGAGCCGGCCGGCGACCCGAACCGCGGCGTCGCTCTCCTCGCCCGCCTCGAGGCCGTCGTGAGCGGCGCGCACGTCCGCAACCGACGCAACGCCGCCGAAGCGCGCCGGGAAGGGGTCGATTCCGTCGGCGCGGAGGCGCTCGAGCTTGGCGCGACGGGCGGCGAGGAGGCTGGAGGCGGCCTCCGGCTCGTCGTGGTCGGCGGATTCCGGCACGGTCGCGGAGGCTACTGCGCGGCGCCGCGCGGGCGCCGCCGTCTCAGACGCCGACGTCGATCTTGGTGATCTTGAGCTTGCGCCTGGGCCCGCGTGGCACTTCGACCTCGACGGTGTCGTTGCGCTTGCGCCCGACGAGCGCGCGGCCGACCGGGGACTCGTTCGACAGCTTCATCTCCGACGGCTTGGCCTCGGCCGAGCCGACGATCGTGAACTTCTGGGACTTGCCGGTCTTCTCGTCCTTGACGTGGACGA
>CAZEKK010000425.1:0-2055 GCA_964512905.1 uncultured Solirubrobacteraceae bacterium | reverse complement strand
TGGCGCCCGTCGCCCCGGTCGCCCCGGTCGCCCCGGTCGCCCCGGTCGCGCCCGTCGCGCCCGTCGCCCCGGTCGCCCCGGTCGCGCCCGTCGCGCCGGTCGCGCCGGTCGCCCCGGTCGCCCCGGTCGCCCCGGTCGCCCCGGTCGCGCCCGTCGGCCCCGTCGCGCCCGTCGGCCCCGTCGCGCCCGTCGGCCCCGTCGGCCCCGCTGGGCCGGTCGGCCCGGGCGGACCGGCGGGACCCGGAACGGCGGGATCGCTGGTCGAAATCGTGACGTTGTCGATCAGCCAGCCGTTGCCGAGCGTGCCCGGCACCGCGGTCCCGCCCGTGCGGAACAGCAGCGAGTCGACCGGGCGCGTGGGATTCCCCTCCGCCACGCGGAAGTACTGCTCCCACGACGTTCCGGTGTGCTCGAGCACGCCGTCGACGTACACCTTGACGACATCGTTGAACGGCCCGTCGACGAACTCCATGACGAGCCGGATCGTGTGGGGGACCGTCCGGTCGAGCCCAGTGGCCACCGGGGTCGACGACACTGCGAACTCGCCGTCGACGTCCGTGTCGTAGAAGTTGACGTTCACTCCCCCGGGCGAGTCCTGCATCTGGACCCAGCTCATGCGGGCGCCATCTCCGCGATCGGGGCTGACGACGGCAGACAGCCCCGGCTGCTCGGCCGCCGGCGTGCTCGAGATGAACGTCCAGCTGGCGTCGAACACCGTCTTGCGCACGCCGCCGGACCAGCCGTCACCCTCCGCCGATGCCTCGCCGGCCTCGTTGGGGTTCTCCTTCGAGAACGTCTGGTCGGTGAAGCAGCCGCTCGTCACGGCGTTGGAGACCCGCAGCGACTGGCGGCCGAACGCTGCCGGGATGCCGGTGAACGCCGAGGTCGCGGCGATCTTGTGGTCATACAGGGCGCAGCCCGAGCCGGCGCTGCCGAAGGCAACCCAGCCCTGCTGGAGATCAGGCGAGCCGGTCGCGTAGTACGGCGGCTCGAACAGCGAGGTGACGGTGTCGGCCTGGACCGGCGCGGCCACGACGAATGGAACGCACACGGCGACAACGGAGACGCCGCGGCGCAAGCGCGTGAGAGACAACTGTGCTCCCTTCGATGAATCACTCCCGGGGCAGCGGGCGCGACCGCAATCCATGCAGCCGGCAGGCGGTTCACCCCCCTATGCAGGGAAACCTAGCGCGAACGCACGCATCCGTCACTGGACATTCGTCGGACCGCCCCGAAAACGGCTCAAGGCAGGCATCGCCGCTCCCCGCGCAGACCCTACGCGGCGGCGCCGACGAGCCCGCGTGCGACCGCCAGCTCGGCGAGCTGGACCGTGTTGAGGGCGGCGCCCTTGAGGAGGTTGTCGCCGACCACGAAGAAGTTCAGCGCGCGGTCGTCGGCGAGGTCGGCGCGGACGCGACCGACCGCGGTCTCGTCCCGGCCCGCCCACTCGAGCGGCGTCGGCGCCGCCTCCACGACGAGGCTCGGGAAGGCCGCGAGCGCGGCGATGGCGCGGTCGAGGTCGACCGGCCGCTCGAACTGGGCACGGACCGCGACCGCGTGGCCCACCATCACGGGCACGCGCACACAGGTCGGGCTCATCCGCAGCTCCGGGAGCCCGAGGATCTTGCGCGACTCGTTCTGGAGCTTCATCTCCTCGTCGGTGTAGCCGTTCTCCCCGACCGCCCCGAGGAGCGGCACGACGTTGTAGGCGAGCGTGTTCGCGTGGATCGACGCCTCGTACTTGCGCGCCGCCGTGTGCCCATCGTCGATCAGGAGATCAAGCTCGGCGCCGACGACCGGGATCTGCTCGGCGAGCTCGTCGATCCCCTTGCGCCCGGCGCCGCCGGCGGCCTGGAAGCTCGTCGCCACCATCTCGGTCAGGCCGAACACGTCGTGCAGCGCCTTGGCCGGGAGCATCACGACCATCGTCGTGCAGTTCGGGTTCGCGACGATGCCCTTGCGCGCCGCGTCGATCGCCTCGGGGTTGACCTCGGCGACGACGAGCGGCACGTCGGGGTCCATGCGCCAGGCCGACGAGTTGTCGATGACGACGGC
>CAZEKK010000424.1:0-2073 GCA_964512905.1 uncultured Solirubrobacteraceae bacterium | reverse complement strand
GCCGTCCTCTTCGGCGCCGGCGTGGCGCTGCGGGCCCGCTCGATCCAGGCCGGCCCGCTGATGCAGATTCCGGTCTTCCTGATCCTCTTCATGGCGCCCGTGTACGTGCCGCTGGATCTGCTGCAGGGGTGGATCGCCTCCGTGGCCGGCGTCAATCCGGCCACGGCGCTCCTCGAGGCCGGCCGCGGGCTCATCTCCGGCGAGCCGGACCGGACCTGGCTGGCGTTCGCCGCGGTCGCCGGCGTCGTGGTGCTCGCGGCCGCGTGGGGCATCCGGGGGCTGCGCGCCGCCGAGCGGGCCGGCGGCTGAGGCCCGCCGATGGGGCCGGCGCCTGAGGGGCGGCCGGGCAGGCCGGCTCCCGCCCGGCGCGGGACCTGCCGAGCCGCTCAGGCCGGCTCCCGCCCGGCGCGGGACCTGCCGAGCCGCTCAGGCCGGCTCCCGCCCGGCGCGGGACCTGCCGAGTCGCTCAGGCCGCGGCGCCGGTAATCAGCACGTCTGCGACGCGGTCGGTGGCGTCGTTGGCGCCGCCGAGCAGCCGCCGCGCCAGCTGGGCGCGCCGGAAGAACAGCGGGGCGTCGTGCTCCCAGGTGGCGCCGATGCCGCCGTGCACCGAGATGACCTCCCGGGCGGCGTAGTCGAGGGCGTTCCCCGCCGCCGTGCGCGCGGCGCTGGCGGCGAGCGGGAACTCGTCGGGCGCATCCTGGCGCGCCCACCCGGCGTAGTACATCAGCGAGCGGGCGTTCTCCTGGAGGCGCAGGATCTCCACGAGGCCGTGCTTGACCGCCTGGTAGGACCCGATCGCCCGCCCGAAGGTGAACCGCTCCTTCGCGTAGGCGACCGCCATCTCCAGGCCCGACTCGACCGCGCCGAGCGACTCGCCGGCGATCAGGCACTGGGCGAGGTACCACGCGGAGGCGAGATCGTCCGCGCCGGCCCCGACGACCGTGCCGGTCGCGCCGTCGAGCGCGAGGTGCCCGAGCGAGCGGGTGGCGTCGTAGACGTCGGCAGTCGTCACCGACACGCCGGCGGCGTCCGCCTCGAGCACCACGGCGACGGGGCCGTCGGGCCCTGCGGCCGTGACGACGATCAGGTCGGCGCCCGGAAGGTCCGGAACCCAGTGCGCGCTGCCGGTGACCGTCGCCGTTGCGCCGTCGACGGCGGCGGCGGCGGGAGCCGGGTCGCGGTGGGCGCCGCGGCGGGCGTCGACCGTCCAGCCGTCGTGGGCGCCGCCCGGCGGCCGGGCCAGCACGGCGGCGGCGCGCGCCTCGCCGGTTGCGAGGCGGCCGAGCAGGCCGTCGGCGCCGCCCGCCTGGACGATCGCCGTCGCGGCAACGTGACCGAGGAGCGGGACCGCGGCGAGCACCCGGCCGCACTCGTAGGTCACGAGCATCGCGTCGAGCGCACCGAGCCCGGCGCCGCCGTGTTCCTCGGCGATCAGCAGGCCCGGCCAGCCGGCCTCGCAGGCCGTCGGCCACAGGTCCGGGCCGGCCTCGCCGTCCAGGAGGCCGTGCGCGGCCTCGATCGTCTTGTGGCGGGCGAGGGCGCCGCGCGCGGCCTCGCGGAGGAAGATCTGCTCGTCGGAGAGGTCGAAGTTCATCGTGGGTCCTTTTCGATTCGGAGCGGTCGGTTCGGGCGGGTCGCGGGCGGCCGTCAGCCGGCGGCCGCCTCCCGCTCCTTGGCGCGCAGTTCGGAGAACGGCACGCCCTTGTCCAGGCGCGGCTCGGGCGGCAGCCCGAGCACGCGCTCGCCGACGGTGTTGCGCAGGATCTCCTCGGTGCCGCCCGCGGACTTCAGGCCGGGCAGGAAGGAGATGAACCGGGCCCACTCGCCGTCCTGCAGCGCCTCCGGGCCGAGGACGTCGGCGATCAGGTCGCCGGCCTCGATCGCCGCCTTGACCGCCGTCACCTTCGACAGCGCGGCCTCCGGGCCGGGGATCGTGCCCCGGGAGAGCGCGGTGAGCTGCCGGTAGCCGGTGAAGCGCAGCGCCAGCAGTTCGGTGGCCAGCGCGCCGAAGCGGTGGCGCACGTCGCTGTCGGCGGCGGCGTCCGGGTCGCCGGCGATGGTCGCGGCGAA
>CAZEKK010000423.1:0-2073 GCA_964512905.1 uncultured Solirubrobacteraceae bacterium | reverse complement strand
CCTGCGGGACCGCGGTGTTGGGCTTGTGCGAGCCGGCTGGGGAGACGCCCTCGTACTTGTAATAGATGCGCGCGGGGGTGTCGAGGTCGCGCTCGAGGCGGCGGGCGCGATACAGCGGCGTGGGCCGCCAGAGCTTGTAGGCCTCGCGGACCTCCTCGGGGATCTCGATCTCGGGCTCCATCGAGACCTCTTGGGCGATCAGGCCCATCGGGAAGATCGGCGTGAGGTCGTCGGGTCCCGCGGGCTGCATCGTGGCCGGGCTGAGCGGCGGGAGCGGCTCGCCGGGCAGGTCGGGCAGCAGGTTGATCCAGTGCGTCGGGATGTCGCGCTCGGACAGCAGGTACTTCGTCTCGTCGGCCACGGGATCTCCTCAGGGGCGGGGCGGGTCGTGAGTGGGCCGCGATTCTATGCGTCGTGCAACAGATTCCGCACCGCGTCGCGGTGGGCCGCCGTCGTGAAGCACATCGGCTCGGCGAACTCCTCCATCGCGATCGCCTGCTCCCACGGGAGGTCGGCGGCGCCGCGCAGCAGCGGCTTCATCATCGGGACCACGTGCTCGGGCAGGCGTTCGATCCGGCCGCCCCAGGCGCGGGCGGCGTCCAGCAGGTCGGCGTGCGCGACGACTTCGGTCCCGAGCCCCGCGGCATGGGCCTCCCGGGCGTCGAGGATCTGGCCGCGCGCAAAGAGCGCGAACGCGCCCTGGTAGCCCAGCCGACGGGTGAGCGCCCAGCTCGAGCCGACCTCCGGCACCAGGCCGATGCGGCCGAACGCCGGCACGATGCGCGCCTGGTCGGAGAGGAGCAGGACGTCGGCGCTCACCGCCCAGGCGAGCGCGACGCCCGCGGCGGGGCCGTTGACCGCGGCCACCACCGCGGCGTCGGTGGTGGCGATCAGCCGGGCGACGCCCCCGAAGATGCGCCGGATCCAGCGCCACACGGCGGTCGAGCCCTGGGCGCCGGCGTCGGTCATCGGGTGGGCATAGCCCTCCATGAGGCGCAGGTCTCCACCGGCGCTGAACGCGGGATCGGTGCCCGTGAGCACGATGGTCCGGATCGCGGGATCCTCGTCGAGCGCGCGCAGCGCGTCGAGCACCTGCAGGGTCAACGGAGCGCTCAGCGCGTTGAGGTGTTCCGGATCGTCCATGCGGACGATGCCGATCGAGCCGTCGCGCTGCACCTGCACCAGCGGCGGACCGGCGGCCCGCTGCTCGGCGACGAACTCGTGGAAGGGCAGAACGGACATGCGGCCTCCTGTCGTGTGTCGGTCAGGTCTCCGGCGCGACGGCCGCCCAGGCCGCGGCGGCCAGCGCCCGGCGGGCCGTGGCGAGGGGGGTGGTCGCTCGGCCGGCCAGGTGGTGGCGCGCGTACGCGTGCGACGGGCCGAGCACGAGCGCCTCGAAGAGGTCGGGGTCCAGGCGCCGGATCTCCCCTCGGGCCGCGCGCGGCGCCATCCAGGCCTGGACGGCGGAGAAGAAGGCGCGGTTGGTCGCGCGCAGGTCGTCCGTTGCCGCAGCCGCCGCTCGCGCCTCACGGTCGGCCAGCAGCAGCCGCGCCGCGTCGGGGTTCGCGGCGATCCAGTCGACGTCGAACCGCACGGCTGCCTCGATGCCGGCGCGCGCGCCGCGCCGTCCCTGCAGCGCTGCGAGGAACCCCGCCTGATAGTCGCGCAGCGCGTCGAGGTAGAGCGCCGCGGCGATGCCCTCCTTGCCGCCGAAGTGGTGGTAGATGCTGCCGATGCTGACTCCACTCGCCTTCCGGATGGCCTCGACGGTGGTCGCCTCGTAGCCACGCTGTGTCAGGAGGTCCAGCGCGGCGGCGAGCACGGCGGCGCGCGCCGGGGAAGCGGCGGGAACCCGCCGGGCGCCGGGGGACTGCGCGGCTGGGGATCCAGCGGTGGTGGATCGCGGCATAGAGGAAGATTCTAGAGGATTCCTCTAGTGCGTGGCCGGATGCAGATGGCCGACGCCGCCGGGGAACTCGCGTCCGCCGGCCACCCGGCGGCATCGCCGGGCACCGGGGGAGCGCCGGAGGACATCCGCAGACGCGACCGGCAGCTTCCGCGGGGCGGATCAGT
>CAZEKK010000422.1:0-2084 GCA_964512905.1 uncultured Solirubrobacteraceae bacterium | reverse complement strand
ATGACCGCCGGGTCGAACTGGCTGCCCGCGCAGCGGTGCAGCTCCTCGATCGCCGCCGCGATCGACATGCCCCGGCGGTAGGGGCGGTCGGTGACCATGGCGTCGAAGGCGTCGCACGCCGAGACGATCCGCGCGGCGAGCGGGATCTCCTCGCCGGCGAGGCCGTCGGGGTAGCCGCCGCCGTCCCAGCGCTCGTGGCTGGCGCGCACGAGCTTGCCGACGCGCGAGAGCGCGGGCGCGGCCCCGAGCATCCGCTCGCCGATGATCGTGTGCAGCCGCATGACGCGCCACTCCTCGTCGTCGAGCGGCCCGGGCTTGCGCAGGATGGACTGCGGGATGGCGATCTTCCCGACGTCGTGCAGCTCGGCGAGCCGGATCGTGTCGTCGATCTCCTGCTCGTCCATGCCGAGGGCGACCGCGACCGCGCGCGAGAGCGTCGAGACGTCGTGGCTGTGGTCGTGCAGGTCGGGCTGCTGCTCGTCGAGCACGCGCAGGAGCATGTCGCGGACCTGGCCGCGCGCCGACATCGGGCGGGCGTCCTTGCGGACGTACATCCGCTGGTCGGCCACCCGCAGGGCATCGATCGGGCCGCCGGCCTCCGTAGGCACCTCGACCTCGCCGTAGCAGCAGGTGATGCGGATCTTCTCGTCCTGCTCGGTCAGGGCGTCGGCGCCGGCGGTGATGAGCGGCTCGGCATCCGCGAGGCGCCCGTCGATCAGCGCGCAGAACTCGTCGCCGCCCAGGCGGTAGGCGTGGCCGCGCTCGCCGAGCACGCCGCGCAGGCGGTCGGCCACCCGGGCCAGCAGCTCATCGCCGCCCGAGTGCCCGTGGGAGTCGTTCCAGCGCTTGAACCCGTCGAGGTCGAAGATGACGAGGACCTTGGGCTCGGCGTCGGGCTCGCCGCACGCCGCCTCGAGATCGGCGATCAGCTTGCGCCGGTTCCCCAGCGCGGTGAGCTCGTCGGTGATCGCCTGCTGGTGGAGCTGCTCGCCGCTGCGCTCAAGCTCGCGTGCCCGCTCCTGCGAGAGCAGCAGCTCGCCGAGCAGGTACTGGAAGACCAGCATCACCAGGCCGATCAGCGCCAAGGCGGACAGGCCGAGGTGGTGGTAGACGAACACCGTGGCCACGGCCAGCAGCGCCGACGCGAGCTCCGAAGACAGGATCGGGATGAGTGCCTCGCGGGCCTTGGAGGCCAGGCTGGTCCGCTCGAGGTAGCACTGGTAGCCGGCGACGAAGACGAAGTTCAGCGCCAGCGCCAGCACGAACGTGGCGAAGACGAGCAGGTAGTAGGCGGGATTGCTGTCGGTGAGGCCGAGCTGGTCGACCGACACCTGGAAGGCGAGGCCCGCCAGGAGCGCGAACCACGCGAAGGCGGCGAGGTTGGAGAGCAGCGCCGGCAGCGGCTCGCGCCACCGGGGCCAGGTCGCGGCGATCATGGCCACGCCGATCGCGGCCGCCGGCGCGCCGCCGAGCAGGACCATGGCCAGGACGAGGGCCAGGAACGCGGCAGAGATGCCCAGCTTGCCGTTGGGCAGCGTGATCGCCGTCAGCTCGCTCAGGACGGCGCTAATGGCCAGGACGGCCAGCACACCCCAATTCCAGTGCGAGTACTGGTTGGTCAGGACGCAGACCGGGACGACGGCGACGAGCGCCGCGACCATGCTGGCCACTGCGAGGCGGCTGGGCCGCTGTCCGGCGGGTGCCATCGGTCTAGCTCCGGCGTCGGAGGTCGGACACCGTCTCCCTATCGGCAGACGCCCCGAATTCTTGAGCGGGGCGGAGAAGCTGTCGAGGGGCCCGCCTCACCGCGGGCCCCCCGACGCGCGGCGTGTGACTAGCGGCTGCGATAGGCCACGGCTTGCCTCCTTTGTGCTTCGCCGACGGGAGCAGCGGTGCGGGGGACGCGCCAAGTTGCCGGGGAGGAGGCCGGAAACCCGCCCCGAACCCCGCGACTTGAGGCAATTCGCACTCTGCGGACGAATGTTCTATCAAGCACGCAGGCACCCGGTGAAAAATCCCGCCCGCCCTTCCGCCCGACCTCGGGGGCGGCGAGGATGGGTGTCGTGAGCAGGTCCGAACCCGCT
>CAZEKK010000421.1:0-2085 GCA_964512905.1 uncultured Solirubrobacteraceae bacterium | reverse complement strand
CGAAGAACGGGACCTTGTCCTTCGTGTCCATCACCGAGGAGATGAGCGCGGCCATGTACTCGGCCGGGTAGTTGGCCTTCAGCCAGGCCGTGCGGTAGGCGATGAGGGCGTAACAGGCGGCGTGGCTGTTGTGCGAGACGATCCCGTTGGCCATGAAGTTCAACGGCCCATCGGGCGCCATCTCGACATCGAAGGTCGACCCATCGCCGATCGGCTCGATCGACACGATCGGATCACCGTTCTGCGCGTGCGCGACGCCCAGTTCGGCCTCGACGCGAGCGCGGAAATCCTCGGGCGTGACCACCACGAACGGCAGGTCGCCGTACTTCTCCTCGAAGAAGGCGCGGGTGCGGTCCATCCCGTCCATCTCCCAGTAGATGCCCCCGAAGTAGAAATCGCACATCCGGCCGTTCGGAAGGGCCTTGTGCATCTCGAAATCGATGCCTTCAGCGATCAGCCACTCGCACATGTCCCGCTCGGGCCGGCTGGCGCACCACATGCCGTTCGACGCGATCGAGCAGTGCCCGTACCCCGGACCCGTGTCGTACGCCGCCCGCACCGCCGCCAGCGAGCGCTGCATCTGCTTCTGGCGCCATTCGGGATCGTTCGCGTGCAGCCACTTGACGCGCTCGTGCATGGCCGCAACGCCGGCCCGGGTCATTCCCGGGTGCTCGGCGTGAACCCGGCGGAGGTGCTCAGCCTTCTCCTCCGGCGTTCGCGTTGCCTGCCAGGCCGCCATCCGCACCCCGGCCTGGCGGTCCCACTCGCGGCGCTCGGGGCTGTGGGCAAGCCGCGTCATCGTCGCGCGGCGGGCGTCGCGCTGGCGCTCGCTGATCATCGGCATCGTGATCAGTTCGGCGCCAACCGCCATCTCGCCGATGGCGCGATAGCCCGACGTCGTCAGGAGGCGGTGGTCGGCGGTGGCCTTGATCTGACGACCGCTGGCGCAGCGCACGCGGAGGAGCGGCTTGCGCCCGGTCTTCACGATCCGCTGGACCCGGTGCGGTCGAATCTGGCCGTCGGGCCACATCGACATGAGCTCGTCCGGCTGGGTGCGGTACGCCTCTGAAAGGCGGATCCGCCTGCCGTCGGGAAGGATGACCCGCGTGTCGCCGGACGCGCACTTGTTGAAGGAGTAGTCAGCGCTGCGCTCGTTGGTGGCCCACAGCCACTCGATCACGTCCGGCTTGGTCCCGGAGGCCCGGCAGCCCTCGACGAACTCGGGCTTGAGCTTGGCCATCTGGTCGCGCTTCTTCTTGCCGATCGCCTTGCGGAGGTCGTCGGCCTTCGCGCCCGAGAAGCCGGCGAGGTCGGTGGCGATCTTCATCGCCTGCTCCTGGTAGAGGATCACGCCCTTGGTCGGCTCGATGATCGGGCGCAGGCGGTCGTCGGGATAGGAGACGGTCTCTGGATCGCGCTTGCCGCGCGCGTAGGTGGGGATCTGGTCCATCGCCCCGGGGCGGTAGAGCGCGACGAGCGCGACGAGATCCTCGAACTCGGTCGGCTGGACCTTCTTGAGCGCCTCGCGCATCCCCTCGGACTCGAACTGGAACACGCCCACCGAGTCCCCGCGGGCGAGCATCTCGTAGGTCGCGGGATCGTCGAGGGCGAGCGTCACCATGTCGGGCCGCTCGCCAGCCGAGCGGCCGATGATGTCGAGCGCGTCCTCGATCACGTCGAGGTTGCGCAGGCCCAGGAAGTCCATCTTCAGCAGGCCGATCTCCTCGACCGGGCCCATCGAGAACTGCGTCACGGTGCGCCGGACCTTCTCCCCGGCCTCGTCGGTCGTCGAGCTCTCCGCCAGCTGCAGCGGGACGATGTCGGTGAGCGGTCGGTCGGCGATCACGACGGCCGCGGCATGGATCGACGCGTTACGCACGATGCCCTCGAGCCCCCGCGCGGTCTCGATGATCTGCCGCGACTGGGGCTCGGCGTCGACGGCCTTGCGGAGGTCCTGGCCGGGCGCGAGGCAGTCGTCGAACGACGGCGGGCGGCCCATGATCGGCTCCGGGATCAGCTTGGCGAGGCGGTCGCCGGTCCCGTAGTCGAAGCCGAGCACGCGGGCGGCGTCGCGGGTGGCGGCGC
>CAZEKK010000420.1:0-2087 GCA_964512905.1 uncultured Solirubrobacteraceae bacterium | reverse complement strand
CGGGCGGGCGCCCGAGCGGCGCGCCCGCGCCCGCCGCGGCGCCCGCGCCTGCCGCGGCGCCCGCGGGCGGGCCCGCGCTCGCTGCGGCGCGCTCGCGGCGACGGTCGATCGCCCAGACGCCGATCGCCACGGCGGCCGGCGCCCCGACGATCGCGATCGGCGGGATGTCGAGGCCGGCCTTCGTGAGCAGGCCCAGCGCGGCGGCGAGGAGGACGACCCCCAGGGCCGGACGGAGCCCCCGCTCCGGCAGCCGGGTGGCCAGCGCCGAGCCGATCCACACCCCCGGCACGGAGCCGAGCAGGATCGTCCCGGCGAGGCCGAAGTCGACCTTGCCGGCCACGACGTAGGCGAACGCCGCGACCCACAGCAGGATCGCCGCGTGGAAGACGTCGGTGCCCACGACGCGACGCGGCGTGAGCCGGAAGCCCATGATCAGGCCGATCGCGATCAGGGCGCCGCTGCCCGCGGACGTGGTTCCGAGCACGATCCCGACGAGGAACCCGAAGACGATCGTGCCCGCCTTCATCCGCGCCGTGAGCGCGACGGTCTCGCGCTCGCGGGCGACGTGCTCGGGCAGGAACATCGCCCGGGCCAGCACCGCGGCCGAGGTGAGCAGCAGCGCGCCCGCCACCATCGCCAGCAGGATCGAGTCGAAGTTCGCGCCGGCGGCCTGCTCGAGCTGATGCAGCAGCCAGACCCCGCCGAGCGCGCCGGGGATCGACCCGACCGCGAGCCAGGTCGAGATCTTCATGTCCACGGTGCCCTGGCGCCAATGCCGCCATCCGCCGACGGTCTTGGTGACCGCGGCGTAGGCGAGGTCGGTGCCGATCGCCACCACGGGCTTGACGCCGAAGACGAGGATCAGCAGCGGCGTCATGATCGAGCCGCCGCCCATCCCGGTCGTGCCGACGAGGATGCCGACGCCGAAGCCGAACAGGATGATCAGGGGGTCCATGGCGGGCGGCGCGCAGCAGCGGGACCGCTAGACCGCGCACTCCCCTTCGCCGCGGATGACCTCGAACGGCGCCGAGCGGTTCCAGTCGATGAACATGCTCATCGTCTCGAGGCCGAACTCGACGGGCATCGCGAGGTCGCGGACCTCGTCCTCGAAGGCGGCGGTTCCAGCGCGGGCGACGAAGTCCCGGAACCGCTCCCCGTCCTCGCGGCCGGCCTGGTAGAGCGCCAGCCACCGCTGCACGGCGTCGGGCACCCGCTTGGCGGGCAGCCGCACCTTCAGCCGCGTGCCGTAGGCGACCTCTCCGCCCTCGTAGCGGCCGCCGAGGTGGGCGACGTAGGCCGGGATGGTCCGGTCGCCGGCCTTGATCGAGGCGCCGTAGAACCCGATGTCGGCGATGTGGTGCTGGCTGCAGCCGTTTGGGCAGCCGCTCATCTTGATGTGGACCTGCTTCGTCAGCGGGTCGTCGATGCCCAGCGATTCGACGCGCTCCTGCACCGCGGCGTTCAGCCCCATCGAGGCGGTGATGCCCAGCTTGCAGGAGTCGGTCCCCGGGCAGCTGACGACGTCGGTGATCTCGTTCGCGCCGGCATCGCCGAGGCCGAGCGCCTCCAGCCGCGACCAGACGTCGTAGAGCGCCTCGTCGCGCACCCAGCGCAGCATGAGGTTCTGCTGCACGGTCGTCCGCGCGTAGCCGCCGGTGAACTCGCGCATGATCGCGCCGAGGCCGCGGAACTGCTCGGGCGTGAGGTCGCCGCGGGTGATCTTCACGACCGCGGTGCTGAAGCCGGCCTGGCGCTGGGGCGCGACGTTGGCGGCGGCCCAGCGCTCGAACGGCCGCGCGTCGCCGTTGGGCGAGGCCGGGGCCGGCGGCGGCGCGGGGGCGTTGGCCTCCTCGTCGTGGCGGAAGAGCAGCGGATCGAGGGCGTAGTCGCGCTCGGCGGCCCAGTCGCCGCGCAGCTCCTCCTGCACCATCGCGCGGAACTCCTCCACGCCGACCTTGTCGACCAGCACCTTGATCCGGGCCCGGGCGCGGTTGGCGCGCAGCCAGTCCTGGCGGTCGAAGATCCGCAGCACCGCCTCGGTGGCCTTGAGGTACTCGCCGTCGTCGGCGCGCAGGAAGTCGAAGATC